>JAJXTJ010000164.1 GCA_021783895.1 Pseudomonadota bacterium
AGCAGACTGCGCTCAATACCAATGCCTCGGGTTCGGTCGATTCCAGATGCACAGATCGTCTGAATTGGCTGCGAGGCAATTCTGTCAGCGGCATGCGCTCGCGCACTTCGATACTGGCCGACATCATCAATTCCGATCCGGTCTACACGCACAGCGAGGATATGGGATACGGGAGCGCCTCGTTTACCGGAGGGGGCACTGCCTATACCGACTATGTCGAAGACAAGGCTGCCAATCGCATTCCCATGGTTTATGTGGGCAGTAACGGTGGCATGCTCCATGGGTTCCGCGCGGACGTGGGTGCCAGCGATTCAGGTATCGAGAAATTCGCCTATATCCCGAACACCGTATTTGCAAACCTCAGCCAATTGACCGATCCGGATTACGTGCACAAATATTTTGTGGATGCCGGGCCCACTGTTGGCGACGCCTATCTGGGGGGCGTCTGGAAGACCATACTCGTCAGCGGCATGGGAGGGGGTGGCAAGGCTGTCTTTGCGCTTGACGTGAGCAATCCTGGTACGCCCAGTACGAGCCTGGTCAAGTGGGAATTTGCCGATGCGGATTTGGGATACAGCTTCAGCAAACCCCAAATCGGCCGTCTGCCTGACGGTAGCTGGGTGGCGATATTCGGCAACGGCTATAACAGCGCTTCCGAGCAGGCTTATCTGTATATCGTGAATCTGGACACGGGGGCGCTGATCAAGAAAATTGCCGCAGGTACGGCGACGTCCAATGGCCTGTCCACGCCGACCTTGTATGACAGCAATGGGGACAAAACCATCGACACGGTCTACGCGGGCGATTTGCAGGGCAATCTGTGGAAATTCGATCTCCTCGCCACCAACAGCGCGGATTGGGCACTGGCAAATTCCGGTGTGCCCCTGTTCCAGGCACGCAACGACCTCGGACAGGTGCAACCCATTACGGCTGCCCCGGTGGTTGGCGGACATACGCTTGGCGGAGCCATGGTGTTGTTCGGCACCGGGCGCTATCTCGGCAACACGGATGTTCTCGACAGCAACGTGCAGAGTTTCTACGGCTTGTGGGATAACGGCTCGCCCATATCCACCACGGACCGCAGCGAGCTGCAGGAACAGACCCTGGTTGCTGAAACCATCGAGTTTGGCAGTCAGGTAAGGGAGTCGAGCACCACCGTCACGGTCTATCCCTCTTCGCGAGGCTGGTATATGGATTTCAACCTCGCCAGTGGTGTGGGTGAGCGTGTCGTGACGCAGGCGTTATTGCGCTACGAACGGGTTATTTTCCTCACCCTGGTGCCTTCGACCGAGGCTTGTGATCCCGGCGGATTCAGCTGGTTGATGGAGCTGGAGATGGAGTCCGGCGCGGCCCCTGCAGAATCGAGCTTCGATTTCAACAATGACGGAAAATTCGACAGCGATGACTTGCTGGCCAGCGGAGAGTCGGCGGCGGGCATCCGGACTACCGTGGGCATTACCAAACCTCCCGCATGGTTCAGCTCGCCCCCTCCGTCGGACGGCGGGCACGCCACAGATTTCAAGGTCATGACCGGTACCACGGGGGGGATCCAGTCACTTGGCAACAAAGGCGACGAGGCGGACCCGGATGAACCCGGTGGCGGTGGTGGAGCGACGCGCCTCTACTGGCGGCAGATTCAATGAGGAGCGAGTGATGCACAGAAGAACTGGCGGGTTCACGCTGATCGAGGTGATGATAGTGGTGGCCATTCTGGGCGTGCTGGCTGCCATCGTTTACCCGAGTTACATGGAGTACGTGAGACGGGGTCAACGGGCTGAGGCCAAAAGCCTGTTGCTCCAGAATGCCCAGTTCCTGGAGAGGAACATGACTGAAAACAATCGTTACGACAAGGATGGTGCCGGGAATGACATTGCTTTGCCCTTTACTTCCTCGCCCCAGAATGGCGATGCGACCTACAGCATTGCTGCCAACCCGCTGGATGACACCACCTATACCTTGCAAGCGTCGCGTCAGGCCGGGACGATGATGGAAAACGACGAGTGCGGAACGTTCACACTGGATCACCGCGGCCAGAAAGGCTTGTCCAGCAATACGCGGTCCGTGGACGAATGCTGGAATCAGTGAGCTGGTTTCATGATGAAAGGAAACAACATGTCTGAACGTACCATCATGGTTATCCTGTTGTCGTTATTTACTGGCACTGCCCTGGCGGCACAACAAGCGCAACCGACGCGAAAGCCTTCTAATGCTGTGGTTCAGGCGGTCCAGCAGTCTGGCCAGAAAAGCGGAAAGCAGAACGCCATCACGCGCAGGAAAATCAACCCGGATGCGCCTCCGGAAAATCTTGAAAAGGCCTTGCTGCCTGTTCCGGGTTCGCCTTGAGATGCCACTGAACCCCGCCTGAATTCAGCCCGGCACGGGATATCTGCTCTGGCCACGGCGAATTGATTCCATTTCCAGATTGAAAATCGCTTTGTCGGTTTCGCCTTGCCGTGTTGCAGCCCTGCCTGCGGCTCCTCTTCGCGATCTTTTCAATCCGGAAATGGGATGAGAGGGCTCTGGCGGAAGGGGGAGCAAAGGGCTTGATTGTCTCGACCGTCTTTTCAGACTTCCCATAAAAAACGGGGCCGAAGCCCCGTTGAAGCAAACCCGTCAGGGAGTCAACCGAGCACTTCTGCCCAGATGTTCTGCGCCCAGGATTCGTTGTAGGCGAAGTTCAATTCGTCGCCCTTGGCCGTTGCGCCGCCTTCCGGCGCCGACACGTAACCCTTGCCGGCTTCGAAGCGGAACACGTTGGCGACGTAGCCCGAGGTGGTGTCGGAGGTGGCTGAGTAGCAGGTGTTGGCCACGACCGGGATCGGGTCGGGCTGACGACCGGCCAGCAGTTCGACGATCGCTGCCGCACACACTTTCGCGTGGTTGGTCGCCATGTGGCCGGACTTCGGCAGGTTGGACAGCACCGAGTCACCGATGACGTGCACGTTCGGCACGGTGGTCGATTCGAAGGTGGCCAGGTTGACTGTACACCACACGCCATTGCTGTCGTTGCGCGCGCCCGCCATGGCGCAGACTTCGCCTGCCCGCTGCCGCGGTACCACGTTGAGCACGTCGCCCTTCACGTCATCAAACTCGGTCGAGACGATCATCTTGGTGCCATCCACTGCGAAAGGCGCGTTGTTCGGGCGGTATTCGATCATGCCGGGGTAGTAGGTGTTCCAGGCATTCATGAACAGGCCCTTCTTCGAGGCGATGTCCGGGTTGCCGTCGAGCAGGATGATCTTCGACTTGGGCTTGGCCTTCTTGAAGTAGTTGGCGACCATGCAGGCACGCTCGTAGGGGCCGGGGGGGCAGCGATACGGTGCCGTGGGCACCGACATCACGAACACGCCGCCGTCGGGCATGGCTTCGAGCTGCTTGCGCAGCAGCGCGGTCTGCTCACCAGCCTTCCAGGCATGCACCACCTTGCCGGCGGCTTCGGCGTCCTTGAAGCCCTTGACCGTATCGGTCAGCACTTCGATGCCGGGGGCGAGCACCAAGCGGTCGTAGGCAATGCTCGATCCACCCTTGAGTTTGACCATGCGCTGGGCGGTGTCCACGCCGACAACGTAGTCCTTGACCATCTTGATGCCGCGCTTGGGCAGGTTGTCGTAGCCGTGGGTGATGTCATCCATGGTCTTGATGCCGCCCAGCACCCAGTTGGAGATCGGGCAGGAGACGAACTTGTCGTTCGGCTCGATCAGGGTCACGTCGATGTTCGGACCCCACTGCTTGAGGTATTTGGCACAGGTTGCCCCGCCGAAGCCCGCGCCGACGATGACGACGTGGGGGTTGCCCTTGGCGGCGGTCGAGGCGGACTGGGTGGCACAGCCGGTCAGGGCCACTGCGGCACCGGCACCGGACACTTTCAGGAAATCGCGACGATTCAAAGTCATGTTCTCTCTCCCTTGCTTATTTCAGGGTCGCGAAATACGCGCCCATGGCTTCGAACTCGGCGTCGGTATAACCGTAAGCGTGACGCTTCATGATCGTGCCTTGGCGGGCACCGGATTTGAAGTCCTTCATCTGCTTGACGAAGTAATCCTTGTCCAGACCGTTGATGCTGGGAATGGCACCGAGACTTTTGCCGCCGGGGCCGTGGCAGGACATGCAGGTCGCCGAGATGGCCTGGGTGTGCAGGTCGGCGGCACTGGCGACGCCAGCCAGACCGAAACCTGCACTAGCGGCAAGCGACAGGGCGATGGTCTTGATTGTCATAAAACTCCTCCAGGAGATTGAGTTGGCGATGCGCCTGGCATCGAATTCGGGCCAATTCGTTCAGGTTTCTTGGTTACCTGGGAGATGGGCCAACCACACACACATGGGCTTCTCGGTTTCCCATGCAGTGGGCGGATGATTCAGTAGCCTAAAAGTACTGTCAACAAGCAAACGCTTATATTGCGCGGGTTTCCGGCCGGTTGGCGCAAAAAATTTTCTGGTGCGACGGGTTTGGTCGTTTACTTCGATGCGCCAGTTTGCAGCGCGCGCTGACGCGCGGCTTCGCGTGTCAATTTGTCAGTCTCGCGATCCCAGGTTTCACTGGTCCAGCCGCCCAGGTTTTCCAGCGCGATCCGGCCGAGCGCATCGAT
>JAJXTJ010000165.1 GCA_021783895.1 Pseudomonadota bacterium
TGCCAATGTTCTTTATTCGCCTCATTTTTACTGGCCAGTGGACGTCACTCATCAGGGGATCCAGGGTGGGGGACGCAATGAGTCTTACCCAACCTGGCGCAGGGACAAGGCCAGCATGTCCGAACAGTTGGAGCCCGTACGCGAGTTTGTCCGCAAATACCGGCTACCCGTATATGTGGGCGAATTTAGCTGCGTGCGGTTTGCACCGGACGACACGGCCTACCGCTGGACCAAAGATGCGGTCGAGCTGTTCGAAGCCGAAGGCTGGTCGTGGACCTTCCAGAGTTTCCGCGGTTTCCATGGTTGGGACCCGGAGCTTCCGGCGGGGGCGCCCAGGCCCGCAAGCGCCGCGGCCGCTTCCACCCTGCGCAGCATGAACACCCCGACCATGAGCCTGTTGCGCAGTTACCTCGCGAAGAACCGCTCGCTCCGCTGATGAAGATTCTGCTCTCGGCCTATGCCTGTCATCCCGCCAGCGGCTCCGAGAGCCGGCTCGGCTGGTCATGGGCGCAGCAACTGGCCGCGCGTGGCCATGAAGTCTGGGTCCTCACCCGTGGCGTGGTCCGGCAGGACATCGAGCGCCATTTCGCCGCCGCCGGCCAGCCGCCCAACCTGCACTTCATCTATCACGAGTGCCGGATGCTGTTGCCCTGGCTGAAGCTGCTCAAGGCGCGCTTCCGCTATGCCTATTACTACTTCTGGCAGTGGGGGGCTTACAAGGCGGCCGCGCGGGCCCATGCGCAGCACGGTTTCGATCTGGTGCACCATGCCACCTGGGTGCAGTACCGGGCGCCGAGCTTCATGGGCCGCCTGGGCATTCCGTTCATCTTCGGCCCGGTTGGCGGCGGCGAGGCCGCGCCCTGGCGCCTGCGTTCGATCATCGGCTTGCGCCAGTGGGGCGTCGATCTGTTGCGGGATGGCTGGGGGCTGCTCGCCCGTCTGGACCCGATGGTGCGCCGCACCTATCGCGAAGCCGCGCGCATTCCGGTGACCTCGGCAGAAACCCGGGCCAAGCTGCCGCGCTGGGCGCGCGCCAAGGCGCAGCTGCAGCTCGCCATCGCCTACGAGGCGCCTGCTGGCCTGCAGCCGCGGCAGGCCGCCGCACCCCATGCCGCCAGCCTGAAATTCCTCTATGTGGGGCGTTTCCTCGGCTGGAAGGGCATGGCGCTCGGGCTGGCTGCATTTGCCAATGTCGCGCCCCGCTTTCCGGAGGCATCGCTGACCCTCGTGGGCAAGGGTCCAGCCGGGCCGGGCTGGCGCCGGCTCGCCCGCTCGCTCGGCATCACCGACCAGGTGCACTGGATCGACTGGCTGCCGCACGGCGAGGTGGAAGCGCTGTATGCGAGCCACGATGTGCTGCTGTTTCCCAGCCTGCATGACAGTGGCGGCCTGGTGGTGCTGGAGGCGATGTCGCGCGGCCTGCCGGTGGTCTGCCTGAACCTGGGCGGACCGGGCGTGATGGTCGATGAGGCATGCGGGGCCCGGGTGGAGGTTGCCGGGCGCTCGCGCCGCGAGGTGGAGACGGCTCTGGCGGCCGCCCTCGAACGACTGCTGGCCGCACCGGACTTGCTGGCCAGCCTGCGCCAGGGGGCGCAAAAGCGCGCCGCCCGGTTCAACTGGGATCAGCTGATCGACGGGGTGTATGCGGATATCGCTCCGATATGCTGCTGTTCCGGGGACAACCGCGACGGCCGGACGGGCATGGCGAACGAGGGGGCGGCATGACGCCGCGCAAACGCCGTTTGCTGTATGTCGTGGGCGGGCGCCGGGCGGCACCGCGGGTGGACGTGGCCGTGCTGTTCGGCGAACACCTGGGCCGCACCCTGTTCGATATCGACTGGGTCGTGTTCGATCCCGAGCCGTCCCCTGCCTGGCGTGAGGACGCATGGAACGGCGCGCATGCCTGCTGGATCGGGCGCCCCGCCGGGGAGGGCTGGCGCGCCGCCGTGCAGGTGAAATTCATCGAACTGGCGGCGGACCTGCGCACCTTCCGGATGGCGCTGCGTGGCGATTACGACCTGATCCAGGTGCGCGACAAGTTCGTGGCTGCATTGCTGTGCCTGTTCGCGGCGAGGCTGCGCGGGCGCCGGTTCACCTACTGGCTTTCCTATCCGTTTCCCGAATCGCGGGTGCTGGATGCGCGCGAGGGGCGTGCGCGCATCCCGGCGCTTTCATGGCTTGCGGGCAAGCTGAGCGGCTGGCTGCTTTACCGGATCATCATGCCGCGGGCGGACCATGTGTTCGTGCAGAGCGAACAGATGCGGCAGGACGTGGCGGCAATGGGCATCCGTCTGGAAAAAATGACGCCCGTGCCGATGGGGGTGGACGAGGCCTTGCTGGATTTCCCCCGGCAGACCGTCGAACCGGATACGGTGCTCTACTTGGGGACGCTGGCGCGGGTCCGCAGGCTGGAGGTGTTGCTGGAGGCGATGCTGCACGTGCGCAAGGCGCGTCCCCATGCCCGTCTGCTCTTCGTCGGCGAGGGCGACAGTCCGCAGGACCGAGCATACCTGGAAGCGGAAGCCAACCGGCTCGGCATTGCGGAAGCAGTCGAGTTCACCGGGCGAATGCCGATGCGTGATGCGCTAGCGCGGGTGGTCCGGGCGGCTGTCTGTGTCTCGCCGTTCTATCCCACTTTTGTTCTACGTTCCACTTCGCCGACCAAACTGATTGAATACATGGTGCTGGGCCGGCCAGTGGTTGCAAACGATCATCCCGAGCAGGCGGAGGTTATTGCGGCAAGTAAGGCTGGAATCTGTGTCGAATGGTCAGTTGGTGCATTCTCCACAGCAATTATTGATTTGCTGAGAGACCCTGAGATGGCTGAGAAAATGGGCGCGCGCGGGCCGTTTTATGTACAAGGGAATCGTACCTATTTGGCGATCAGTTCAAGTCTGGAATTCATTTACAACCAATTGTTGGCCAGCGAGTAGTAACAGTATTTGTTCCAACATCAAGACTTGATAATCCCTAAAGGTGTCAGGGCGGAAATGATAGGAAGTTTTTGGATATAGAAATTCCGTGTTCAGGGTCTCGAATTATGAATACCTTGGAATTCAACGATTAATAAATAAGGGTGAGGAGTCAGGAGATGGACAAGAATTACGAAGCGTTGAATCTAACTCAGACAGAAAGTGAGCGTGACCCGTTTACGGAGGATCGTTATCGCCAGTTTTACAGGTTCCTTCCCAAGGAAGCACGCAGCGTGCTGGATATCGGATGCAACACAGGTCGTGGTGGACGCATACTCAAAGGCCTAAACAGCGATCTGATGATTTACGGCCTGGATGCTGTCCGTGATCGCCTGGATCGTCTTCCGAAAAATGTATATGAGGAGGGCGTCCATGGCTATTCCACTCAAATCCCAACTCCTGACGGCACCTACGATGCGATTGTCGCAGGTGAATTTATCGAACATCTCTATCAGACGGATGTCGACCAGACGTTGGGTGAGGTTTTTCGAGTACTGAAAATTGGAGGCCGGTTCATGCTGACGACGCCAAATCCAGGCGATATCAAACGGAAGTTCCGCGGACAGAGCGTTCTTGGAGGTGCGCATGTCTCGCAGCATTTTGCCGATGCCCTCAAACTTAAGCTCAGGATGGCTGGATTCTCGCGCGTAAGAATATACGGTAGTGGCAAAGTTACGCGTTACCTTGGCTGCCATTTTCCGCTGCCGATCTACGGTAGTTATTTGGCGATAGGCGACAAGTTCTGAATCCAGCTTACTTATCTACGCCAGCTGAAACGTAGACAGCCTGTGCGGGCATCATATTTATGACGCGGTTGCTTTCTCTCAATACCTATAACTACCGCCGCGGCGGTTCCGACGTCGTGTTCCTCGAACACGACGCCATGTTCCGCACCCGGGGCTGGGGTACCGCGGTGATGACGATGCATCACCCGAAGAACGAGGCTTCGCCATGGAGCCGGTTCTTCGCCGACGAGATCGAGTTCGGCCATGAGTATGGGGTGCTGGACAAACTGGCGATGGCGGGCAAGGTGATTTATTCCGGCGAGGCCAAACGCAAGATCGCTGCCCTGCTCGATGAATTTCCCGCCGACGTGGCGCATGCCCATTGCATTTATCACCATCTGTCGCCTTCTGTGCTGGTGGAATTGAAACGGCGCGGCATTCCGACGGTGATGACGGCGCACGATCTGAAGCTGGCCTGTCCGGCCTACAAGATGCTGAACCGCGGCGGCGTGTGCGAGAAATGCCGTTCCGGCAACCTGCTGCATGTGGTGGCCAACCGCTGCATTCGCGATTCGCTGCCGGTGAGCGCGTTGATCATGCTGGAGTCGGCGGTGCACAAGTCGCTGGGGCTGTATCGGCGCAACCTGGACCGGGTGGTGGCCCCGAGCCTGTTCTACAAGCAGAAGCTGATGGAATGGGGCTGGCCGGAACAGCAGCTGGCCTACATCCCCAACTATGTGGATGCCGCTGCCTATACACCGCGTTATGAGCCGGGCGATTACTTTTTCTATTTCGGCCGCCTGGCGATGGAAAAGGGCGTCGCTACCCTGATCCGCGCTGCGGGACAGGCGAAGGTGAAGCTGCGCATTGCAGGCA
>JAJXTJ010000166.1 GCA_021783895.1 Pseudomonadota bacterium
GGATTCGCCGCTGATCGACATGCTGCACGGCGAGGGATACACCGAGAAGCACTTCCCGGCGATGTATCGCCAGTTCATCCGCTACGGCATCGACATCACGAAGCTGCCGATGCTGATCTACCCGTCCCTGCACTACCAGAACGGCGGCATCGAGATCAACGAGCGCTGCGAAACCGACATCCCCGGCCTCTACGTGGCCGGCGAAGCCACCGGCGGCCTGCATGGCCGCAACCGGCTGATGGGCAACTCGGTGCTCGACTACAACGTATTCGGGCGGCGCGCCGGCCAGTACGCCGGCGAATACGCCAAGACGGTCAAGCTCGGGAAACTCAGCCTGGCCCATCTCGACAGCTACGAGAAGGAACTGGCCGCAGCCGGCGTGAAAACCGACCTGGTTACCCCGATCCTGCTGCCGTCCTACGCACCCAAGGATGTCCAGAAGCGCCAACTGGTGCGCGGCGGTAACGTCCTGCCCGGCACTTCGGTGGTGCAAAACCGGCTGCATGACGAGAAGACCGGCGCCTGAGGCGGTGGAAGCGGAAGCAGGCAAATGACCCACATTGACGACAGAGTGATCGAACTGGCGCGCACCGCACTCAGCTTCGAGTACGGCGGCGAGCACTTCTACCGCCATGCCGCCGAGATGACCAGGAATGCTCGCGGCAAAGCCATGTTCCTGCGCCTGGCGGAACAAGAGACCGGGCGCATGGATGACCTGCATACGCTGTTCGGTGCCCTCATCGGTGAAGCCGAATGGAAACGGCTTGCCGCTGATGAGGCTGCGAATGCCCACCCGTCGAAAGTCATCGTTGAGATGGAAGCCGCCGTTGCACAACGAGGTCACGGGGTGGTCGCCGACGATACCCAGGCGCTGCGCTTGGCCATGGAACTGGAACGACGGGTCATTCACCTGTTCAAGGAACTGGCGGCGCACACCCAGGATCCCGTTATCATTAATCTGATCGGGAAGATGGTTGAAGAGGAGTGCTTTCAATACGATAACCTCCAGGCGCAACTGGACAGCGTGCTGAACGTCGGGCTGTGGCTGGACAGTCCCGAATTCCGTATGGACGGGAAGTACTGAGCGGAACTTATGAATACAACCTTACGCATTTCATCGTCTCGCCTCGGCAGTTCTTTCGTGGCCCGGATCGAAAAGGTCAGCGGCCAGAAGCTGCTGGCCTGCTACCAGTGCGGCAAGTGCTCCGCCGGTTGCCCGATGGCGGCGCACATGGACATACTGCCCAACCAGGTTATCCGCATGGCTCAGCTGGGGATGAAGGAACAATTGCTGGCGGCGCGATCGATCTGGATCTGCGTGTCCTGCCTGACCTGCAACTCGCGCTGCCCGAAGGACATCAATATCGCCGAAATCTTCGAAGCGCTGCGCGAGAGCGCATTGAGCACCGGCAACCGCGACGACCACCTTAATATCCGGGAGCTATCCCCCGAGGCGCTCGGCGCGTTGCCGCCGATAGCCATGATCAGCGCCATGCGCAAGCAGACCTCCTGATGGGAAATGAAAAACCGATGAAGCTCCTTTATTATCCCGGCTGTACCCTGAAAAATCATGCCCGCAACTTCGACGTTTCCACCGTTTCGTCGATGGCGGAGCTGGACGTGGAAGTCGAGGAACTGGCGCGCTGGAACTGCTGCGGCACGGTGCATGCGCTGGGCTCCGACAACATCATGAATCGAGTGGCGCCGATCACCAACCTGATCCGCGTCAAGGAAGCCAGTGCCAGCGAGTTCATGACCTCCTGCGCGATGTGTTACAACACTTTGAAGCGCGCCAACATTGACGTGAAGAAACGCGCCGACGCGCTCGAAACCATCAACGAATTCCTGTATCAAGAGGAAACCAAATACGCGGGCGACGTGGACGTCCTTCATCTTCTCGAATACCTGCGTGACCGGGTCGGCTTCGACAAGCTGGCCGGGAAAGTGAAGAAACCGCTCACCGGTCTGCGCGTGGCCTGCTACTACGGCTGCCTGCTGGTGCGCCCGAAGGAGGTCGCCTTCGATGACGTCGAGAACCCGATGATCATGGAGGATCTGATTCGCGCCCTCGGCGCGACGCCCGTCCCGTTTCCGCAGAAGACCGAGTGCTGCGGCGCCTACCATACGGTCGACAAGCCGGAAATCATCGCCGAGCGCACCGGCAAGATCATGGGTTCGGCGCACGAGGAACAGGCCGACCTGGTGGTGGTGAGCTGCCCGCTGTGCGCTTTCAACCTGGATTTCCGCCAGGAAGACGCGCATCGCCTGAATCCGGATTTCCACCATCTGCCGGTGCTCTATTTCACCCAGTTGATGGCGCTGGCACTCGGTTGCGACGATGCTGCGCTGCGCTTCGACCTTCATCACATCGATCCGAAGCCGGTTCTGGCCGGTCGCGGTCTGGCCTGAGGGAGGCAGCATGTTCTTCAATGATCTCAAGCAGCTCCACGGCAAGGTTTACATCAACGAAACCTGGTGCAAGGGCTGCGGATTCTGTGTCCAGTTCTGCCCAAAAAATGTGCTGGACATTTCTCCCGGGTACAACGCCAAGGGCTATCACCCGCCCTACGTCAAGAGCCCGGAAAAATGCCACGACTGCCAGTATTGCCAAATGATCTGTCCGGAGTTTTCGATCTTCGTGACCAGGGATGACGAAAACGAAAAAGGAGTAACCGAAAAGTGAAGACAGTTACCGCAGATCCCAAAGGGGTTGATGCCGGCCCGCACTTCATGGATGGCGACCACGCCATCGCCGAGGGCGCGCTGGCTGCCGGCTGCCGGTTCTTTGCCGGCTATCCCATCACGCCCTCGACCGAAGCCGCCGAACGCTTCGCCGAGCGGGCGCCCGAAGTTGGTGCGCTGTTCATCCAGATGGAAGACGAGCTCGCCTCCATCGCCGCCCTGATCGGCGCGGCCTGGGGCGGCCAGAAGTGCATGACCGTGACCTGCGGCCCCGGCTTCTCCCTGATGACGGAGAACCTCGGCCTGGCCGCCATGACCGAGACCCCGCTGGTGATTGCCAACGTGCAGCGCGGCGGCCCGTCAACCGGCCTGCCCACGCTGACCGCCCAGCAGGACATGATGCAGGCGAAATATGGTCCGCATGGCGACAACGCAATCATCGCCCTGTCGCCGGACAGCCCGCAGGAATGCTTCGACCTCACCGTCGAGGCCTTCAACCTGTCGGAGTTTTACCGGGTGCCGGTCATTATCCTGACGGACGAAACCGTCGGCCACATGCACGAGAAGGTGGTGATACCGCCGGCGGAGCAGATCCAGGTAGTTCCGCGCAACAATTACAGCGGTCCCAAGGAAGATTGCCGACCCTACAAGTTCGACAGTCAGGGTGGGCATCCCATGGTGCGCGCGGGCGACGGCTACAATTTCCACATCACCGGCCTGACTCACGACGAGCGCGGCTATCCGGTCATGACCGCCGAGCAGAGCAAGGTGGTGGTCACTCACCTGATGGAGAAAATCAACGGCAATGCCGACAAGATCATCCGTCTCGAAGAGGATCAGATTAACGGCGCCGATGTGGTGGTGGTGTCCTATGGCATCACCTCCCGCATCGCCGTCAAGGCCATTCAGGATGCACGCAAGGAAGGCATTAAGTGTGGCTCACTTCGGCTTATCACCATCTGGCCTTTCTGCGAAAAACGCATTCGCGAACTGGCCGGCAAGGTGAAGGCTATCGTGGTGCCGGAAATCAATTACGGCCAGATGGTGCTTGAGGTGGAGCGCGCCGCCGCCGGACAGTGCAAGGTAATCAGCGTCAATCACTGTGGCGGCGCGGTGCATGACCCAGAAGTCATCCTGGACGCCATCAGAAAGGCAGTCAAATGACCACGGATATCGGCAAATTCAAAAAAGACAGTCCCATGTCCGGCACTCTCCGCATGGAGCGGATGCCGCATATCTGGTGTCCCGGTTGCGGCATCGGCTCCGAGGTGAACGCCTTTGCCGAGGCCGTCAAGCGCAGCGGCATCGACCCGAAGAAGCTGGTGGTGGTGTCGGGCATCGGCTGCACCGGTCGCGTGGCGGGTTATGTCGATTTCGACTCGATCCACACCACCCATGGCCGCGCCATTCCCGTGGCCACCGGCGTCAAGCTGGCCAACCCCGAGCTGACGGTGGTGGTGTTCAGCGGCGAGGGCGACCTCACCGGCATCGGCGGCAACCACCTCATCCATGCCGCACGCCGCAACATGGATTTGATCGTCATCTGCAACAACAATTTTACCTACGGCATGACCGGCGGCCAAGTCACGCCGACCACGCCGAACTCGGCCATTGCCTCGACCACGCCCTACGGCAACTACGAATATCCGTTCAGCCTGCCCTTCCTGGTGGATGCCGCAGGCGGCACTTACATCGCGCGCTGGACGTCGATGAATGCGCGCAACGTCACCCAGTCGATCGAGGAAGCGCTAGCGCGCAAGGGCTTCTCCTTCATCGAGATCATCTCGCCCTGCACCACGCTCTACCTGCGCCGCAACCGCCTCGGCGATGGCGTCGACATGCTGCAGAACTATCAGGACAACACTATTCTCAAGCATGGCTGCGATA
>JAJXTJ010000167.1 GCA_021783895.1 Pseudomonadota bacterium
CAGCGTGTTCGTCGGCACCGGCAAGGCCGAGATCACGCCCTACGCCGCGCATTACCTGGCTGAATCGCTGAAGGAAAACGTGCTGGTGCGGCTGCGCGCAGAACTCGAATCGATGGGCCTCGCGCGTGTGCGCGGCGCTGCCGAATATGAAGATCACATCGCCGGCTTGTGCGAAGTGATGCGTCACCTCATTTTTTTGGACTCGGATGCTGCAGTGCGGAAACAAAAAACATTTTTTTTCGTGTATATGCAACCTTGGTATGTTAGATTTTGCGATAGCGTCATAAATTCCAACAATACTGTTTTTTACAAGCACGTGGCGCGATTCACCAGGGCGTTTTTCGACCTGGAACAGGAATCCTTCGACATCGGACAGTAGGTTTTTCTGCGAGGAGCACGACATGAGCGAAAGCACATCCAAACTGAGCCGCAGGAATTTCCTGCTCGCGGTCGGCGCAGGCGGCGCGGCGGGCGCGGCCGCGATCGCGGCGAAGGCCGTGCCGCAAGCGCAGCCGGTCGCGGTGCGCGACCAGAAGCGGAGCACAGCCGGCTATAGAACGTCCGCACATATCCGCAATTACTACAGAACCGCAAAGGTCTGAGGAGGCGCCATGTTACTTACCCGGAAATCCGCAAGCGCGCCTACGGCGCGGAGCCGCCTGGCCGAAGGCCTGTCGGGGATGCTGGCAAAGACGATCGATCGCCGCAGCTTTCTCAAGCGCTCGGGCGTGGCCGCGGGTGCGGGCGCATTCGCGAGCCAGTTGCCGTTCAATCTGATAGGCAAAGCCGAGGCCGCGGGCGAAACCAGGGAACCGGGCAGCAAGATCGAAGTCAGGCGCACGGTATGCACGCACTGCTCGGTCGGCTGCGCCGTCGACGCCGTGGTGCAGAACGGCGTCTGGGTGAGACAGGAGCCGGTGTTCGATTCGCCGCTCAATCTGGGTTCGCATTGCGCCAAGGGCGCGGCGGTGCGCGAGCACGGCATGACCGAGAATTCGCACCGTCTGAAGTACCCGATGAAGCTGGTGAACGGCAAGTACCAGCGCATCTCCTGGGAGCAGGCGATCAGCGAAGTCGGTGACAAGCTGCTCGCGATCAGGAAGGAGAGCGGGCCGGACGCCACGTATTGGGTCGGTTCGTCCAAGCACAGCAACGAGCAGGCCTACCTGATGTGCAAGTTCGTGCGCCTGTTCGGCACCAACAATACCGACCACCAGGCGCGCATCTGCCACTCGACCACGGTTGCCGGCGTCGCCAACACCTGGGGTTACGGCGCGATGACCAACTCCTACAACGACATGCAGAATGCGAAGGCGATCTGGTTCATGGGTTCGAACGCGGCCGAGGCGCATCCGGTGTCGCTGCTGCATGTCCTGCATGCGAAGGAAGCCGGGGCCAAGATCATCGTCGCCGACCCGCGCTTCACCCGCACCGCGGCCAAGGCCGACCATTATGTGCGCCTGCGTTCCGGCACCGACATCCCGGTCATCTATGGCGTGCTCTATCACGTGTTCAAGAACGGCTGGGAGGACAAGCAGTATATCCACGACCGCGTCTACGGCATGGAGAAGGTGCGGGACGAAGTGATGAAGTGGACGCCGGAGCGCGTGCAGGAGGTCAGCGGCGTGTCGGAGGCGGATTGCTACCTGATCGCCGAAACCATGGCCAAGAACCGGCCGTCGAGCATCGTCTGGTGCATGGGACAGACCCAGCACACTATCGGCAATGCGATGGTGCGCGCGTTCTGCATTTTCCAGCTCGCGCTGGGCAATATAGGCGTCATGGGCGGCGGCGCGAACATCTTTCGCGGCCACGACAACGTGCAGGGCGCGACCGACATCGGACCGAACCCCGATTCGCTGCCCGGTTATTACGGCATCATTCCCGGCGCGTTCGCCCACTGGGCGCGCGTCTGGAACGTCGATCTCGAATGGCTGAAGAAACAGTACGCGCCGGGTTCGATGAACAAGCCCGGCATCACGGTATCGCGCTGGATCGACGGCGTGCTCGAGCCGAACGACGTGATCGACCAGGACCCGAATCTGCGCGCGCTGATCTACTGGGGCCATGCGCCCAACAGCCAGACGCGCGGCATGGAAATGGTCGAGGCGATGAAGAAGCTCG
Source organism: Pseudomonadota bacterium (assembly GCA_021783895.1). The sequence continues at coordinate 2,125 of JAJXTJ010000167.1, forward strand.
ATTTGCTGGTGGTGATCGACCCGTACCCGTCGGCCACCGCGGCGATGGCGTCCATGGTGCGCAAGGACGGGGTCTATCTGCTGCCGGCGGCAACGCAGTACGAGACTTCGGGCAGCGTCACCGCCTCCAACCGCTCGCTCCAGTGGCGCGAGAAGGTGATCGAGCCGCTGTTCGAAGCCAAGCCCGACCAGACCATCATGTATCTGTTTGCGAAGAAATTCGGCTTCGCCGACCAGCTGGTCGGCAAGAAGGACGGCAAGCAGAATATCCAGGTGGTGAACGACGAGCCGGTCGTCGAAGACATCACGCGCGAATTCAACCGCGGCTGCTGGACCATAGGCTATACCGGCCAGAGCCCGGAGCGGCTGAAGCTGCACATGAAGCACATGCACACCTTCGACGTCAAAACCCTGCGCGCCAACGGCGGACCCTGCGATGGCGATTATTTCGGCCTGCCCTGGCCGTGCTATGGCAAACCGGAGTTGAAGCATCCGGGCTCGCCCAACCTGTATATGACCGCGCGCAACGTGATGGACGGCGGCGGCAACTTCCGCGCCAACTTCGGCGTGGAGAAGGACGGCGTCAACCTGCTGGCTGAGGACGGCTCATACTCCAAGGGCGCCGACCTGACCACCGGCTATCCCGAATTCGACCATGTGCTGCTGAAGAAGCTGGGCTGGTGGGACGACCTGACCGAGGATGAAAAAAAGGAGGCGGATGGCAAGAACTGGAAGACCGACCTCTCCGGCGGCATCCAGCGGGTCGTGCTGAAGGTTCATGGTTGCATGCCCTTTGGGAACGCCAAGGCGCGCGCCGTGGTGTGGAACTTCCCCGATGGCGTGCCGCTGCACCGCGAGCCGCTGTACTCGCCGCGCCCGGACATGGTCGAGAAATATCCCACCCATGACGACAAGAAAGTGTTCTGGCGCCTGCCGACGCTGTTCAAGTCGGTGCAGGAGAAGAACAAGAACGCCTCCAAGGCGTTTCCGCTGATCATGACCAGCGGCCGCATGGTGGAGTACGAAGGCGGCGGCGAAGAGACACGCTCCAACGCCTGGCTGGCGGAACTGCAGCAGAACATGTACGTGGAGATCAATCCCAGGTCGGCCAACGACCGCGACATCCGCAATAACGATTATGTCTGGGTGAAGACGCCAACCGGCGCACGCATCAAGGTCATGGCGAAGGTCACCGAGCGGGTCGGCCCGGACACGGTATTTCTGCCGTTCCATTTCTCCGGCTGGTGGATGGGCAAGGATATGCTCGACCACTATCCCGACGGCGCGGCGCCGATCGTGCGCGGCGAGGCGGTCAACACCGCCACCACCTACGGCTACGACGTGGTGACGATGATGCAGGAGAGCAAGACCACCCTGTGCCAGATCGAAAAATTCCAAGGATAGGGGGAAACCGTCATGGCCAGAATGAAATTCCTTTGCGACGCCGAACGTTGCATCGCGTGCAATGGTTGTGTGACTGCCTGCAAGAACGAGAACGAGGTGCCCTGGGGCGTGAACCGGCGCCGCGTGGTCACGCTCAACGAAGGCGTTCCCGGGGAGAAGTCGATCTCGGTCGCCTGCATGCATTGCTCGGATGCGCCATGCATGGCGGTGTGCCCGGTCGACTGTTTCTACCACACCGAAGAAGGCGTGGTGCTGCACGACAAGTACATGTGCATCGGCTGCGGCTACTGTTTCTACGCCTGCCCGTTCGGCGCGCCGCAATTCCCGCAGGCGGGCGCTTTCGGCATGCGCGGCAAGATGGACAAGTGCACGTTCTGCGCCGGCGGTCCGGAGAAGGACAATTCCAAGGAGGAATTCGCCAAGTACGGCTCGAATCGCTTGGCGCAGGGCAAGCTTCCCGCCTGCGCCGAGATGTGCTCGACCAAGGCGCTGCTGGCCGGCGATGGCAATGTCATCGCCGACATTCTGCGCGACCGCGCGATGAAGCGCGGCAAGGGCACGGAAGTGTGGGGCTGGAGCACCGCCTACGGCAAACCCGACCATCCGCAGCAGCAGGCACCCACGGGAGGCAAATCATGATCAACGCACGCAAATTCATCATCGCTGTGGCCGCTGTCGTGGCGGTGGCCGGCCTGGCCGGCTGCGGCCAACATGACCAGGTGGTCGCGTACCAGCAGGGCAAGTATCAGGGCAAACCCGATACCAAGCCCTGGGACAATTCCCCCGGCGACAGCATCTACACCACCTCCACCTGGACCAAGGGTGACAAGAGCAGCTGGGAAACTGCCATTAAGTCGCGCACCCAGTACCAGAACGAATATACGCGCGTCGAATAGGGAGGTGCCATGCGAGCCATTTTTGCAGGCGTGCCGTATCTGCTCCTCGGCCTGATGCTGTCGCTGTCGCCGGGCGGGACAGCCTGGGCGCAGTCC
>JAJXTJ010000168.1 GCA_021783895.1 Pseudomonadota bacterium
TTCGGGCGCGGGATCGTAGTCGTCCTTCACCGTGATGGCCGCGGTGATGGGCACCAGCTTGTTGTTCGGCGGCCAGAGCATGGTGGGGCTCAGGCTTACTATGAGACTGGGCGGGGTGGTGTCACCTTTTTCTATTGGGACAACACGGCTGGTAGTGCCGTAATAAACAGTCGCATGGCCCTGCACGTACGCATAATCAGCTTGTGGTATCGTCACAGAAAACTGATTCCATGTCATGCCGGGCACAAGATTGTTAGGGGGTGTTTTTACAATTGGTGCGTTTGGCACTTGTGTCGCGCTCGGCCACAGTACTTTGTAATACCCGGCCTCAATCCATTCTAAAGCAAATTTTTCGCTCTCTTCCGGATAATACACTGCCACACCCCAACCATTGGGGCTTACGGCAGAGTTTTGCGGCACCCAAAATGAATGGCCAGTTAAATTTGGCGCAACTAAAAGTTCAGCGCCCCCTCCTTGATCTGTTTGCAATAGGCCGATATAAAATCTTTTCACCGGACTTGGCCCAAGGTTGTTTATCTGGTATTGATAAATAATGTTTCCGCCATGATGCATCCCCCATGCTGTGACTGTAACGGGTGCAGCGGCCTGCTGTGAATTTGCATTTGGCGAAAAAAAACAGACAACAAAGCCGAAAATTACGAAAAATAAGTTTGATTTTTTCATGAGAATTCCTTAGCGAGGTTCAAAATGCACACGGTCATCAGCCAATGGCCTGTGCATATTACACTGAGCCGCAATAGCATCCGCATTTGCCGCTGGCACCCCAGCTATATCGACTGCGGTTCCTGTTGAATGATTCGACGTAACTCCAGGTTGGCGAACCATTGCATGCTTATTCCATTCTGTCCCTACATCTGCTTTAACCGTCCTGCACTCGACCGTATCGTTGCCTTTGAGCAGTTGCCACTTATCCCAAACTTCGCGCAGATGTGTCTGATACGCTGGGGAACGATAGCCAGATGTCGCATGTGCTGACATACCATGACCTAAAGCCGCGACCTGTTGTTCAATACAAGACAGACCGGCATTTGTCACAGGAGTTAAATCCGCAAGATCAGGCGCGCGGTTATATTGCCCGCTTTCGAATAGGAGCGCGGTCGGATCGGTAATCGGCGTCAAGTCTGGAACCGGACAAGTGGAAACACAGCTTGTTCTGGTGGCGTCGAACTCATACCCGGCGTCGCAGACGCAAGGCGTGCCGGACGCATGGGCAGGGCAGGCGACACAAATACCCTCAGCATCTTGAGTTTGGCCTGCGGGGCAAGAGCAAGCCGTTTTGTCTGAACTTAAGGTAAGACCCGATGGGCAAGTATATCTTATGTCAACATATCCCCAATTAGAGGGGGTGCCAGCGAGAAATCTTAGGCTACGACCAAAGCAATTACAAGCGGTATGAACGCTATTCTCAGTTACATAATCGACTGTAAACCCCCAACCGGAAGGATATGACAGGGTGTTTAACGCATTACACGCGGATATCCCATCACCATAATCACGATCAGCAACATAAACTTTAACTGGACTGGTATCGGCAAAAACGGTAGGCAAAAACCCAACCAAGGTAAATAATAGCAACTTTGGGGCAGCCTTGCAATAACCACACGCAGCCCGAGAAACACATCGGATTGCTTTCCCGGCCAGTATTAACCCGCGACCGAACGCCGCACGTAGATGAGCCATTCTCATTATTTCTCCCCATTCCCTGTAATGCTGACCCTGTGAATAATGCGCACGCATGATATTAACATTAGCCCAGATTGGCCATTAGAACCGCGCCGCATTGAAAAATAAAGCAAAATTGTAACTGCTCAGCATGGGTAATAAAGTAATAATCAATATAATTCAAACTGTTGCGATTGAAGCGGCTGATGCAGTTGACCCCCGCACAACTACACCGGCAAGGCGGCAGAGCTGGCGGCGAGGATTTAACCCAGAAAAGGCTCAACCACGAATTTACGCGAATGGGCCATAAAGTAGGCGCCTCCAGGCGCCAGAAGTAGGTGCCTCCAGGCAACACGAATAATCTATTAAGGACGCAATAATCGTTATTGCGCCGAATGAACAGAGATTGAATGGCTCGCGGGCGATTATTTTTGCCTCGCCGGCCCATAGATAATCCGGAGTTGTATCCCGACCAATATCCCAATCAAACCGCCCACGGCATTGGCGGCAAACCCGAACCAAAGATCGGATTCGTCAGCACTGAATGCTATCGATCCCGATCCACCCGCGCCCGATGAAAGCGCCATCAACTCTTTCCCGCCACCGAAATACAGCATCCCCCCCAGAAAAATCAGCGACACGAAAGTGGCCCAGAGCCAAGCATATTCAGGGCTGCTGCGAATAAATTTCACGTACGAGAAAAATGACAGCACACCGACCAGCACCAGAGTGCCAAAGCCAATGGATGCCCCTTTAAGAATGATGAAAATCGCCTGAGAAAGTCCGTGCATCTTGCCCCCTGAAAAATCATTGCATATTCCACTGAAACTGGACAGCCTGCCCATGACAAAGTGGACAGTTCGCTATCTTACACGGGCTTCCAGCCTGACATCGGGCCAGAGTATGACGATTGGGTCGAACGCCCTATCCGGTTCCAGGACAAGCAGCATCCGCTTGATTCAGAAAGATTGGGGCCGGAACCGCCATGCCCAACAAAAAAACGACCGCAGCGGCACCCTTCGGCGCCCCTGCGGTCATGGTCCTGCGCGCAGCAGGAATTTATTTCACGACCTCTTTCAACTGCTCCAGGATCGCCGGATTCTCCAGCGTGGAAACATCCTGGGTAATCTCTTCGCCCTTGGCCAGGGCGCGCAGCAGCCGGCGCATGATCTTGCCGGAGCGGGTCTTGGGCAGATTATCGCCGAAGCGGATTTCGTCGGGTTTGGCGATCGGGCCGATTTCCTGGGCCACCCAGTCGCGCAGGTCGGCGACGATCTTTTTCGCCGCTTCGCCTTCGGGACGCGCGCCTTTCAGCACCACGTAAGCCACCACGGCCTCGCCCTTGATGTCGTGCGGCTTGCCGACCACGGCGGCTTCGGCCACCAGCGGATTGGCCACCAGGGCGGATTCGATTTCCATCGTGCCGAGACGGTGACCGGAGACGTTGAGCACATCGTCGATCCGGCCCATGATCCAGAAATAGCCATCCAGATCGCAGTTGGCGCCGTCACCGGCGAGGTAGTACTTGCCGCCCAGGTCTTCCGGGTAATAATTCTTCTTGTAACGCTCCGGGTCGCCGTAGATGGTGCGGATCATCGACGGCCAGGGGCGCTTGACCACCAGGAAGCCGCCCTTGCCCTTCTCCACATCGTGGCCGGCCTCGTCGACCACGGCGGCCATGATGCCGGGCAGGGGCATGGTGCAGGAACCGGGCTTCAAGCCATGCACGCCGGGCAGCGGGGTGATCATGTGGGCGCCGGTTTCGGTCTGCCACCAGGTATCGACGATCGGGCAGCGGGTCTGGCCGACGGTGTTGTAGTACCACATCCAGGCTTCGGGGTTGATCGGCTCGCCCACCGTGCCGAGCAGGCGCAGGCTGGAAATGTCATACTGTTTCGGCAAATCGGCGCCGAGCTTGATCAGGGAGCGGATTGCGGTCGGCGCGGTGTAAAAGATAGTGATCTTGTGGTCCTGGATGATTTTCCAGAAGCGTCCGGCATTGGGGTAGGTCGGCACGCCTTCGAACATGATCTCGGTGGCGCCGATGGCCAGCGGGCCGTAGGCGACGTAAGTGTGGCCGGTAATCCAGCCGACGTCGGCGGTGCACCAGAAGACGTCGCTATCCTTGTAATCGAACGTCCAGCGCATGGTGTTGATTGCCTGGAGCAGGAAGCCGGCGGAGGAATGCTGCACCCCCTTGGGCTTGCCGGTGGAGCCGGAGGTGTAAAGGATGAACAGCGGATGCTCGGCGCCGACCCATTCCGGTTCGCAGGTGTCGGCCTGGCCTCGGATCGCGTCGTGCCACCACACGTCGCGGCTGGCGTCCCAAGCCGATTCACCAACGGTGCGCCGGTACACCACCACCTTCTTCACGCAATCGCAGCCGCCCATGGCGAGCGCTTCGTCCACCGCATGCTTCAAGGGCATCGCCTTGCCGCCGCGGAACTGGCCGTCGGCGGTAATCACCAGGCTGGCGCTGGCATCGGTGATGCGCTCGTGCAGGCTCTTGGCGGAGAAGCCGCCGAACACCACCGAGTGGATCGCGCCGATGCGGGCGCAGGCCTGCATCGCCACCGCCGCCTCGATGCTCATCGGCAGGTAGATGATGACCCGGTCACCCTTCTTCGCGCCCAGCGCCTTCAGCCCGTTGGCGAACTCGCAGACGCGATGGTAGAGGTCCTTGTAGGAAATTCTGGTGACTTTGCCGTCGTCCGCCTCGAAAATGATCGCAATCTTGTTCGGCTGGGTTTCGAGATGCTTGTCCAGGCAATTCCAGGACACATTCATTTCGCCGTCTTCGAACCATTTGTAGAACGGCGCGTTGCTCTCGTCC
>JAJXTJ010000169.1 GCA_021783895.1 Pseudomonadota bacterium
GAGGCCTATCATGCGTTTTCCGGCTATTCCGCCCGCCACGTCCGTCAGTTGAACCTCACGCCGGCACAATTCGATATCATCGTTACTCTGGGCAACACGCCAGGGATGCCGTTTAACCAGATCGCCAGGAAGACCCTGATCACCAAGGGAACCCTGACGGGCATCATCGACCGGCTGGAAGCAAAGGGGCTGGTGCGCCGTGAGGTGCCCGCGGGCGACCGTCGCAGTTTCCGGGCTGTGCTGACGGCGGCAGGCGAGGCGCTCTTTTCCGAGGTCTTCCCGGCGCACGTTGCCTACCTCAAGAGGGCTTTCGCCGGTGCCAAGCCTGGCGAGCTGGAACAGCTCGCCAGGCTGTTGCGGCAGCTGCAAGGCCGGTTCCGGGATACGCCAGAATCGCTCTAAAAAATAGTTTGTATCAGAACGGATCCTGTGATATACATAGTACGCATTGAAACAATACTGAAGCAAAGTAAATCCATCGAATGTGATCCAGCGTAGTTAGAGTGGACACCCAACCAACTGTTTTGGATCTGGCACTGGGCAACTACAATTTTTTGTGCCTGCGGGTGCTCAGGGAATCAGCCTACCGCGATGGTTCGCGCTCAGGCGGTGTGGTGGCGCTATTCAGCCTCGTTGTGCCCGAATCGCGGGATGTCGCTCGCTGCGACTGTGGCTAGTTAGCCACGCGACCTTTCTGCGACGGGAGCCATAACGGCAATACCGGCGAGTAACTTCGCCATTCATTTCTGGGACAAAGGAGGTTTGTCATGCCGCACTACCGTTTATCTTCCCTGTTGAAAACAGCAACCTTATGCCTGGGTCTTGCCACGTTGGTGGCGCCGGCAGCTCAAGCGGCTGCCTACCGCGTCGCGAACGGCAGCCCGGCCGGCACTTACCGGATCGATCCGGATCACTCGCTGGCCTGGTTTACTATCGGCCATGCTGGGGTGGCGGTCGTGACAGGGCGCTTTGACAAAATGTCCGGTACGTACACTGTCGACCCCGCCGATGCTGCCAAGGACCGCGTCACGGTGCGTATCGTGGCATCGAGCTTGGATACTAACCTGGCCGCAAGGGATCATGATCTGCAGGGTCCGGATTTTTTCAATGTCCGGGAATATCCGGACATCGATTTCACCGGTACGCGCTTCCGGTCCACCGGCGGAAAAACCGGCATGCTGTATGGGAAGCTGACGATCCGGGGGGTGACCCATCCGGTGGTGTTCCATGTCCGGGAAATCGGTGCTGGGCCGGTTACGGCGTTGCCCAAACCGTGGGGTGGCTATCTGTCCGGCTATGAGGGCACGGCCAGCATCCGCCGCAGCGCGTTCGGCATGGGCGCTTTTGCCGGCATGATCGGCGACGTCGTACATCTGCATGTGAACATCGAAGGGGTTCGCACCCCGCAGTGAGCGGAGCGGGCAGGCGCCGCCTCGTCGTGGCGGCGCCTGTTTGCGGGAGCGCATCATGCCGGACCTGTTCAAATCCGAATTCGTACGCACGCTGATTGAAGGCACTGTCCTGCTTCCCGGCGCAGTCGCCGCGTTGTACGGGCTGGCGACACGCCGGGCGATCCGCACCGGTGCGCGCTGGAGCGGTGTCCTGTGGGCGCCCGGGCTACTGGCCGGATTTCTCAGCGGCTATGCAGCAGCCTACCGCGATTTTTCCTTTCCGCCGCATACCGTCTTGTCGTGGTTGCCGTGGCTTGTAGTGGCAGGTGCGACGCTGGTTGCCTTAGGCAGCTGGAGCGCCGGACGCTACGGCGTGCACGGGGCGCGGGTCTTCGCCTGCGCAGCCTCGTCATTCATTCTTCTAAGGCCCGTTCTGCGGCAGGAACGGCCGTCGATCGCATTCATGGTGTGGTTGGTGGTCACGGGGCTGTGGTTCCTGCTTTGGTCTGGCCTGACTTCGGCGCGCAACGACCCGACGCGCGACGACCAGAACGCGGCCGGGGTCGCGCTGCTCGTGGTCGCCGCGGGGTTTGCGTTCGTGGCACCCCTGTCGGGCAGCATCGAGCTCGCCCGTCTCGGCGGGAGCCTGGCCGTCGCGCTTGGCGTCGGTCTGTTCTTCTCGCTGCTCGTCGCGCCCACCCGCTGGAATCCGCCCACTGCCGAGGTGCCGATATTGATCCTGGGCGCATTGCTGGTGGATCTGCGGTTCTATGCGGGCGCATCCGCGAGCGTGATGACGTGGCTGATCGTATCGCTTGCGGCGGCGTGCGTCGCGATCATAGTGATGCGGCGGCGCAATATCGCCGGAGGGTGGAGCGTCATCGCGCCGGGTCTGGCGGCACTTCCGCCGGTCGCCCTGGCGATCTGGGCGGCCGTGCGCCTCTTTCGTCACAACGGTGGCTATTGAACTGGGATCCGCAATCGCCGCTTCGTTCATGATTCACCGTTTCGGGCAGGGAGGCGCAGGTCTTCGGGCCCCGGTGCCTGGAACAACGGACCCCCCTGTACCGTTGCTGCCGGACCACATTGCAGCTCCTGCCCGCTAACTGGGCCCTTCGGATTTTCCGCGTTTCCATCTGCTTCACGGGTATTTTCAAAAAGCGTCAGGCTGCCGCTCGATCCGGAGCGTCGGTCTGGGCTGACACTTCTGGCTTGTCATGTCGAAATGACAGATCTTTCCAGGCTGCATCTGGCAGGAGCGACAAATTTATATCATATTTTCAATTAGATAGAGTATGGCATGGCGATTGCTCTAGTTGATTGTGCCATTCGAAGGCATGGCGCGGGCGCGATTGAAAAAACCTTACTAGGAGCACAGAGGAGCGATCCATGAAAACTTTGGTCAAAATGACGTGCGTGGCGGCGATGTTGGCGGCAGGTGTCCTGGCGGCAACTGCCCGGGCGGCGGTGACGGAAATCGAAGGCTCGGGGGGCGGCGGAATCGTGCCCTGGGCGCTGCTCTCCGGAGACAATGCGCATAGCGACTTTGGCGCGGTTGCATCGTATACCTTCATCAATACCGGAAATTTCACGTTACACAGCATCGGCGCTGCAGCAACCGTCATGCACCGGGTGGAATTTTCTGCGGCCAACTGGTATCTCGGTCTGCCCGGTGATCTGCCCGGGGTCGGCACGAACTATCCGCTGGGTACCGACAACATCCAGGCAAATGTGCTGGGTATCAAGATCAAGCTGCTGAGCATGACTGCGACCCTGCCGCAGATTGCGGTCGGATTCCAGTACAAGAATAACAATGACAAGACGCTGGTCGAAAGTCTGGGCGCCCAGCACTCGAGCGGTACCGACGGCTATGTGGCAGTGACCAAGGTGTTCCCGGTCGGCGGAATGAATCTCCTGCTCGACGGTACGTTGCGGGAAACGAAGGCTAACTGGATGGGGCTGCTCGGGTTCGGCGGGCCAGGAAGCGACAGCTACAAGACCGAATTCGAGGGCTCGGCCGGCCTGTTTCTCAATCCGCAGACCCTGGTGGGTGTCGAATATCGTGGCATGCCCAACAACCCGCTGGCGGCCGGGGCGGTGCAGGAGGACAGCAGCATCGGCGATGCCTTTCTCGCCTATTTTCCTAACAAGAATCTGAGCTTCGTTCTTGCGGCAGCCAATCTCGGGCAGATCGCGACGCTCAAGGGGCAGCACGCCCTGTATGTGCAGGTGCAGGCGGGCTTCTAATTGCATCGCATCCTGCCGCCCAGGCGCGCGTGCGGCGGCACTCGACGGTACCCGGCGTTTTTGAATTCTCCTTTGAAGACGAGTATCGTGAATGCACTGAACTCGGGCCGCGGGCGGGTCTCTAATTTCGGCAGCAAGCACGACAAGCCGGATTGCCCAGGGAAGCGCAGGGAAGGCGCTTCCTGGAGTTGTAAACAAACCAGTCCATAAAGAGTAACCGCCGTGTCCTCCGGGTCCGCTGTGCCGGCGTGTGCCGCTCCGTGCTGACCGGCGGCGGTCGTCAGGAGATAACATGATGGGAACAGAACGAATCAGCATCATCCTGGTATCGGAAGATCGCGAGGATCTTCAGATGGCGGGCATGATCGCGTCGGTGGGCGCAGTGAGCTGAAACGAGGTGACGGTTCTCGTTTCCATGAATCCCCTGAAATATTTTCTCAAGGGCGCCGATGACAAGGCGCCGGCATCCGGACAGATGGGCGAGATGCTGGAGCGCAAGAAGGCGCCGTCGTTCAAAACGCTCTTCGAGCAAGCAGCGGAGCTGGGGGATGCCAGGATCCATCCCTGTTCGATGGCCATGGATGTTCTTGGTGTCGAATGGCGCGACCTTGAGACTTTCATGAAGGAACCCATGGGCCTGACGAAATTCCTGGGCGATGCCAAGGGAGGTCAGGTCTGGTCTTTCTAGTGGAACCTTATACTGCGAGGGTCGTAATGATGGGTGAGAAAAGACAGATAGATGCACGCGGCAGCTTTTGCCCCGGACCGCTGATGGAGCTGATTGCCGGGATGAAAGCAGCCAACGTGGGTGATGAACTGGAAGTGCTTTCCACCGACAAGGGCTCGGCTGCGGATATTCCGGAGTGGATAAAAAA
>JAJXTJ010000170.1 GCA_021783895.1 Pseudomonadota bacterium
GCAGCGGCCGGGCCCTCGAGGAAATGGACAAGTTGGGTAGCGTCTTCACGAATGACTAATCAGCTATCAGTCGTCAGCTATCAGCAAAACCGCACGGCTTTGCCGTGCACAACAGGCTGACCGCTGATAGCTGAAAGCTGAAAGCTAATGGACCACCAAGCACCGCCCTTTTTCAAGCACGGTCCCAGCCCGCTGGCGCGCTTCGTCTTTTTCGCCTCGATTTCTCTGGTGCTGATGTTGCTGGATGCCCGTCTGAACGCTCTGAATTCCCTGCGCCAGATGATTTCAATTGCCGTTGCTCCGTTGCAACGTCTGGCCATGACTCCCGCTGAACTTCTCGACCGGACCGGCAACTTTTTCGTTACCCAGGAGCGCCTGCAAAACGAGAACGCCTTGCTCAGGCAGCGGCAGTTGGTGCAGGCGGCGCAGTTGCAGCGAATGCAAGCGATGCAAGCGGAAAATGCGCACCTCAGAAAAATTCTCGGTGTTCAACAGTTGCGCGGCGAAAGCGTGGTGGCAGCTGAAATCATCTATGCCGGACGCGATCCGTTTTCCCAGAAAATTACCGTGGACAAGGGCTCGAATCATAAAATCCAGGCCGGGCAGCCGGCACTCGACGATATTGGCGTAGTCGGCCAGGTTACCCGTGTCTATCCGTTCAGCAGCGAGATCACCCTGCTCACCGACAAGGATCAGGCAATTCCTGTTGAAATCGTACGCAACGGCGCCCGCGCCATCGCTTTCGGCCATGGCCAGGATGGTGCGCTTGAGCTGCCTTTCATGGCAGCCAATGCGGATATCCAGAACGGCGACACCCTGGTGACCTCTGGTATCGATGGTGTTTATCCTGCCGGGTTGCCGGTGGCGGTGGTATCGAAAATCGAGCGCAACGCGGCTTTTGCCAAGATTACATGCACCCCGAGCGCGGGCGTGAACCGCCACAAGCATCTTTTGATTCTGATCGGCGAGGAGCGGCGGTTTCAGAAGCCCGTGCCCGATCCGGCGGGTACGGAAACGGCTGGCGGCAAGACGTCGGTGTTGAGAAAGAAGAGGAGCTGACGATATGCATCACGCCGGCGCACCGGAACTGCTCAAGCCCGCCAGCTTAAAATTTATCCTGCTGACGCTGGTGAGCGGGTTAGTGCTCAACCTGTTGCCCTGGTACGGGCTGGCTCTGTCTTTTCGTCCGGATTTCGTCGCCCTGGTCCTTTTGTTCTGGGCTATCCGGGAGCCGCGAAAATTGGGCTTCGCCGCAGCCTGGATCGCCGGGCTGATGATGGATGTCGGCGATGGCGTAATTTTGGGACAACATGCTTTTGCTTACATCCTCGGAGTTTATGCCGCGATTGTGCTGCATCGGCGTATTCAGCGCTTCACTTTGTGGAAACAGGCATCTCACGTGCTGCTGCTGCTGCTGTTGATGCAGCTCACGATGTTGATTATTCGGCTGTTCGGAGGCAGCGTTTTCCCCGGCTACGGTTATTTCCTTTCCTGTCTGACCGGCGCGATGCTATGGCCGGCTTTGAGCCTGCTATTCCTGCTTCCTCAGCATGGCAGGCCGGATGCTGATTCGGTGTATTCCGCAGGTCACAAGTGACGCGCCCGACCGAACTCAGAAACCATCAGAGGGAGCTGTATTATTTCAGGTGGCGTCTCGGGATTGCTGCGGCTGGCGCAGCACTGCTGTTTATGCTGCTGGTGGGGCGATTCTTTTTCCTGCAGGTGGTGCAGCATGAATATTTCCGCACACTGGCAGAAAACAACCGTATTACCATCGTCCCCGTCGTTCCCAATCGCGGCTTGATCCTCGACCGCAACGGCATCGTTCTGGCGCATAACTATTCTGCTTACACCCTGGAAATCACGCCGAGCAAGATCAAGGATCTGGAGGCGACGATCAACGGGCTGGCAACACTGGTCGACATCCAGCCGCGCGACCGCAAGCGTTTCAAGAAGCTGCTTGAGGAAAGCCGCAATTTCGAGAGCCTGCCGATTCGCGCCCGTCTGAACGATATCGAGGTTGCCCGCTTCGCCGCCAACCGCTTCCGTTTTCCCGGCGTGGACATCAAGGCGCGGCTGTTCCGCGATTACCCCAAGGGGGAGCTGGCTTCCCACGCCATCGGACAGATCGGACGCATCAATGAAGCCGACCTCGACCAACTGGAAGCCACGGACGAGATGGCGAATTATCGCGGCAGCGACCACATCGGCAAGCTCGGCATCGAGCAGAGTTACGAAAAGCAGTTGCATGGCGTGACCGGCTTCGATCAGGTGGAAACCGACGCCGGCGGCCATGCGATCCGGACTTTGAGCCGACGTTCCCCGGTGCCCGGCGACGACCTGACTTTGACGCTGGACAGCCGCTTGCAGGAAGTGGCCGAGAAGGCGTTCGGGCAGTACCGCGGCGCACTGGTGGCCATCGTGCCGAAGAGCGGCGAGGTGCTGGCTTTTGTCAGCAAGCCGGGGTTCGATCCCAACCTGTTCATCGACGGTATCGATCCAACCAGCTGGGATGCCCTCAACAACTCTCCCGACAAGCCGCTCAACAACCGCGCCTTGCGCGGGCAGTACCCGCCGGGTTCGACCTTCAAGCCGTTCATGGCGCTGGCCGGGCTGGAGCTTGGCAAGCGCACGCCTTCCTACACCATCTCCGACCCGGGGTTTTTTACGTTACCCGGCAATGCCCATCGCTATCGGGACTGGAAGGTGGGCGGGCACGGCTCGGTTGACTTGCACAAAGCCATCGTGGTTTCCTGTGATACTTACTTCTATAGCTTGGCCAACGACCTGGGGCCAGACAACATCTTCAACTTCATCAGCCAGTTCGGCTTCGGAAAAAAGACCGGCATAGACATCGAGGGTGAAGCCACCGGCCTGCTACCCTCGCGCGAGTGGAAGATGAAGCGCTACCGTCAGAAATGGTACGCCGGTGACACCATCAGCATCGGCATCGGCCAGGGCTACAACCTGGCGACCCCCCTGCAACTGGCATTCGCTACCGCGATCCTGGCGAACAACGGCACCCTCGTCCGTCCGCATCTGGTGCGTTCCATCCGGGATTCCGCCACCAACCTGGTGCATATGATGCAGGTTCCGCCCGCCGTCACCCTGAAGCTGAAGCCGGAGAACCTGGCATTGGTGAGAAGTGCCATGATCGACGTTACGCAGCCGGGTGGTACGGCGGCGCGCGTCGGCGCGGGCGCACCCTACCTCATCGCCGGCAAGACCGGCACGGCTCAGGTGATCGCCATCAAGCAGAATGAGAAATATGTGGCAAGCCGGGTATCGGAGCGCAATCGCGACCACGCCCTGTTCATTGCTTACGCCCCGGCCAACGATCCCAAAATCGCCATGGCCATCCTGGTGGAAAATGGCGGACACGGCGGTTCGATCGCAGGACCTATCGCCCGCGCGGTGATGGACTATTACCTGCTCGGCAAGGTGCCTCCGCCGCCAGTGCCGCCAGCCGTGGCACCCGAGGAGGAACATGATTAACGTAAACATCGCGAAGCGATACCCCATCACTCTCCCCCTCCGGGGGAGAGGTAGGAGAGAGGGAACGGACACGGCGAGAAGCGATATTTATCACGCAGGGAGGTGCTTCTCGCCATGACCGTTAAAATCGACCCGAGGCGAATCTGGCTGCGGCTGACTGTGCATATCGACAGTCTGCTGTTGAGCTTTATGCTGATGCTGTTGCTGATCGGCCTGATCGTGCTGTACAGCGCCACCGGCCAGGATCTTGCCAAGACCACCGGCCAGATGCTTAATATGCTGGTGGCGCTGGCAGCGATGTGGGCCGTTGCCAATGTATCGCCGCAGAACCTGGCGCGCGCGGCGCTGCCGGTTTATGCCCTGGGCCTGCTGCTGCTGATCGGCGTAGCGCTGTTCGGAGACGTCAGTCACGGCGCACGGCGCTGGTTGAATATCGGCATCCGTATCCAGCCCTCGGAAATGATGAAACTGGCGGTACCGCTGATGCTCGCCTGGTATCTGGACCGGCGCGAAAAAACGCTCAACCTCAAGGATTTCGGCATCGCCGTCCTGATGCTGGCGGTGCCGGTGGGGCTGATTGTCAGACAGCCGGATCTCGGCACGGCCTTGTTGATTTCTGCCGCCGGCTTCTATGTACTGTTCCTGGCCGGTCTGAGCTGGCGCATTATCCTCGGGTTGGTTGCAGCGGGGGCGGCGAGCGCGCCGATTTTGTGGTCGCTGATGCACGATTATCAGCGTCAGCGTATCCTGACCCTGATCGATCCTTCTCAGGATCCGCTCGGTGCGGGTTATCACATCATCCAGTCGAGCATTGCATTAGGGGCGGGCGGGATTTTCGGCAAGGGCTTGTTCAACGGGACGCAGGCTCATCTCGATTTCCTGCCGGAGCGCACCACGGACTTCATCTTTGGCGTTTTTGCCGAGGAATTCGGTTTGTCCTGCAACCTTATCCTGCTTATTTTGTCCGTCCTGGTGATCGGTTGTGTCTTGTTTATTGCCGCCAAGTCGCCGACCCT
>JAJXTJ010000171.1 GCA_021783895.1 Pseudomonadota bacterium
CTGACGGGTGATCAGCTCGGAAAGATTGTCGCGGCGCTGGTTTTCGCGGATGGCGACGTATTCCATTTCAGGGGTAATCATGCCCTTGCGGGCGTAGTGCATCTGGCTGACGTTCATGCCGGCCTTTGCGCGGCGCGGGGTACGGTGCAGGTTGAAGCGCATCTCCGCCAGCGCGGGATCGTCCAGGCGTTTCTGGCCGTAGGCCGAGCTCAGCCCAGGCAGATTCTCGGTGTCACCGCGCGCTTCGATCCAGGGTGCGCGAACGACCGGCAACCCTTGGCGGATGTCGATTTTGGCGGCCGGGTCGGTGTAGGGGCCGGAGGTGTCGTAGACGTAAACCGGCAGGTTTTTTTCCGCGCCCATTTCGGCGGGGGTGTCGGACAGGCTGATTTCGCGCATCGGCACGCGGATGTCGGGGCGGGAGCCCTGCACGTACACCTTGCGGGAATTGGCGAAAGGTTGCACCGCAGCTTCGTCTACGCGGGCGGTCTGGCTCAGGAATGGGGTGGGGGCGTTCATGATGGTACTCCTTGGAAAATCGTGAGGAGCATTGTGGTGGCAATGCTTTCCTACGACGGCATTACCCGTATCAGGTTCAGAGGGTATCTCTCACCGGCTTCAGGTTGCCCTGCAAATCTATCCGCTGAAACTACCGGCGGATGAAAGAGCGTATGGCGAAGCGCGGACCCCTAGCAAAGTGTGTGAAACTAATGGAAATGTGGAATAATTGCAAGTATTTAGTATAGCCTTACTCGGAGGGAATCGACGTGGACATGGAGCAGGCCCGTTTTAATATGGTGGAGCAGCAGATTCGTCCCTGGGATGTGCTGGATCAGGATGTGCTGGACTTGCTGCGCCAGGTTCGGCGCGAGGATTTTGTTTCCGAACAATATCGCGAGCTGGCTTTTTCCGATATGGAAATTCCCCTGGGCTACGGCGAAGCGATGCTGTCGCCCAAGCTTGAGGCGAGAATGCTGCAGGAAGTCAGGGTGAAGGCTGGGGACCGTGTGCTGGAAGTGGGCACCGGCAGCGGCTACATGACCGCATTGCTGGCGCGCATGGCGCACCAAGGATCGGTATCCAGCGTGGAAATTGTTCCCGAATTCACCTTGCGGGCAGAGGCTGTACTCAGGCAGCATGGCATTTCCAATGCGGTCCTGGAAGTTGGGGATGCCGCTCGTGGGTGGCCGTATGACGGGTCTTATGACGTAATCGTATTGACCGGTTCTGTGCCGGTGCTGCCGGAAGCATTTTCAGCCAGCCTGAAAATTGGAGGCCGGATGTTTGCCGTGGTTGGCGAGGCGCCGGTGATGGAGGCCCAACTGATTACCTGCGTTGCCGAAGGCGTCTATCGCACGACCAATTTATTCGAGACCAGCGTTCCCTCCCTGAAGAACGCGATGCAGCCCCAGCGCTTCATCTTTTAAAAAAATAGGTATACCTTGCATCGTCACGGAATTCAGTTCCGTTCATGCTGAGCTTGTCGAAGCACTAAGCCCTTCGACAAGCACAAACGGATAGTGTGGATTGTGACGTTTCTGAGTGTAGGTCGGGCTTCAGCCCGATATGTCGGCATGAATGCCGACCTACAGGGGGAAAGAAAATGAAGTCTCGCATCACATCCGGCTTGCCGGGCATCAGGGTAAAATCCTTGCCCCTCGCGCTTCTTGTGCTGTTCGCCGGCCCCGTCTATGCCGCCAATCTGACGGAAGTGTATCGCGAGGCGCAGCAGCAGGATGCGGCTTATGCTTCGGCACGCGCCGCCTATGAAGCCGGCCAGGAAAAAGCGCCGCAGGGCCTCGCCCTGTTGTTGCCGAGTGTCAATCTGAGCGCCAACACTTCCAGAAACGAAATGGATTCGGCGACCTCCAACCTGCAATACAACTCCAACGGCTATAACCTGTCCCTGACCCAGCCGATCTATCGCAAACAAAATTTCGCCCAGTACGAGCAATCCAAAAGCCAGGTCGTTCAGGCTGAAGCGCAGTTTGCCATTGCCCGGCAGGACTTGATCGTCAGAGTCTCCCAGGCTTATTTCGACGTGCTGCTCGCCCAGGACAATGTGGTCTTGGCCGACGCCCAGAAGGCCGCCATCGGCGAGCAACTGGAAATGGCCAAGCGCAACTTCGAGGTTGGCACCGTCACCATTACCGACACTCACGAGGCCCAGGCGCGATTCGACCTCACTGCGGCCCAGGAAATCGCCGCACAGAATGATCTCGAAATCAAGAATAGCGCCTTGCAACTGATCCTCGGCAAGATTCCGGCGCATCTCAATGCGCTGAATGACCAGTTTCCCCTTGTCCTGCCAGAACCCAACAACATGGCGAAATGGGTAGCACAGGCCGAACGGCAAAATCCGCAGATCACCATCCAGCGCGCCGCACTGGCAGTCGCCACGCAGGAAGTTGAAAAAAATCGTGCCGGCCACTATCCCACCCTCGATCTGGTGGCGGGCTACGGTCGCAACAGCAATCCCAGCACTATTGCCATCGGATCGACCATTACTTCGCAAACCATCGGCTTGCAGTTGAACTTGCCGATTTTCCAGGGCGGCAGCGTCAATTCCAAGGTGCGCGAAGCCTTGGCCAACCAGGAAAAAGCCCGCCAAGATCTGGAGCTGGGCAATCGGCAGGCTGCATTGCAGACCCGCCAGGCTTTTCTAGGCGTGACCAGCGGCATGGCCCAGGTCAAGGCGCTGGAGCAGGCGCTGGTGTCGAGCCAGAGCTCGCTCGACTCTACCCGACTGGGTCAGGAAGTGGGAGTGCGCACCAACGTGGACGTGCTCAATGCTCAGCAGCAGCTTTTTTCTGCCAAGCGCGACTTGTCCCAGGCACGCTACAACTACATCCTAAGCCAGCTCAAGCTCAAGGCTGCGGTAGGCACTCTGAAAGACGAGGATGTCGAACAGGTCAACCGCTGGCTGGGAAAATAACGTCCCGAGTAAAATCGTGTATCTGGTTCTGTTCAAGGCGCTCAACGATGCCTCTTTAGTATTTCCGGGTTTGTGACGTGCCGACGGTTCCATGTCCGCAAATAATCCACGCCATTGACCGTGGCGACCACACTGTTTTTGTTTCAAGGAACTGCGGAAATTCAGTCTGTAATTGCCAAAAACGCACGATTCACGTAGGCTTTCGGCCAGTAAATATTACTTGTATTCGTAACTACTTATTCTTTGGTTGGCCGAGATGAAACGCCGGTTGGCGCCGGTATTTTTTCCTTGGTCCATCTGGCGAAGGAAGGTGGAATATATGAAATATCAAATTGAAAAAGAGGGGGAAGGTTATGTTGTGACTTGGGACGAGGGACGCACCAAGCCACAAAGAAAAGGCCTTGCAGAAGTTCTTGCAAGTGAGATGAACAATCAGCCCACACAAATTATATCCTTAGCCTTGAAAATCTGCTGTGAGCAAGAGTTTTTGTATGGTGTTGGCTTAAATCCAATGGGGTGACCCAAGTGGCCTACGGGTACTCGCCCTGTTACCGATTTTACCCCAGAACACCCCCGATTTCCTCCCGCTGCGGGTTACACGATCCGCACCGACTTTACCGGCGGGGGGTATCCTCTAACTTGGGTGCCTTGCTGTTTTCCGCCGTGGATCGATGTATTGGCCTGATTAATCGCCTGACTGCGGCCATTGCCGATTCCCGTGACGCTCGCTACATCAAGCACACCCTGCACGATTTGCTGACACTGTGCGTATTTCAGATCGGCTCCGGCCACGAATGAGACGGTAATGATGCCAACACCTTGCGTGGAGACCCGCTGTTCACGCTCTTGCGAAAGCGATAAATCACTCAGATGTTCAATGAACATGGGATAATGCGGTATGAATGAACAACAATCTATTTCCTCTCGTCGTCGCCTGCAAGAGCTTCTGGCCATCCCGGAACGGCAGCGAACCGATACCCAGTGGGATGAGCTTAACGAACTGGAAATTGCTCTGGCTTCCGCGAACCGCACGGAAACTCATGCGCCAGGCGTTCGCCGAAACGACTCTGCATCCACCGATCAGTCAAAACCCGGCGGCGGCGCACAAGGCAAAAAACCATTCAAGAAGTTCCGCAAGAGACCGCCCAAAGAAAATACACCTTAAATAATCGGGCCGCACCGAACTGGCTTTCGACATGCTGATCGCAACAAACGTACGAACCATCAACATTGTGAACACAGGCCACCCGGCGCTGCGACGAATATGGGATAACGTCGGCGTGGCTACCGGGCGAAGGGATACAGAATCAAGAAATGGCCGCCATCATTTCAACCAGAATAAAACCACGGCGCCTTTTCCCGTGTTGCCGATAATCAGAGTCACTCGGCTCGGCCCCCCTTGTTTGATGTAATGCCTGTCCAGAAATCGTGATCCTTGCGGAGGAACTCATCGTAAGGAATGTAATGGGAACCATCGCATGAAAAGGTCAGGCCAACGAGGCCGTTAAAAATGTTCAGCGTGCCGGAGCGCAGGTAGAACATCTCGTCCATGAGACGTAGCGTACGAAAAGCATCC
>JAJXTJ010000172.1 GCA_021783895.1 Pseudomonadota bacterium
GCGCATGTTTCTCTCGAAATCGGTAATATTGCGTTTTATCATGGGCGGCAAGTGCGCGCCGTCCGGAATCCAACCCGGATTATCTGCTATCAGCTTCGTCATTCCCGCGAAAGCGGGAATGAGGCTGTTTTTAGCCTATATGGATAATTTGGGTTTAACTTGGGGCGCTTATGGAACTTTACAAGCTGGAAGATTATACCGGACAGCTAATGGATGCGGCACGATTTCATGATTATTGTCCAAATGGGGTGCAGGTAGAAGGGCGGTCCGAGGTTTTGCGTCTGGTGAGCGGAGTGACGGCCAGCCTGGATTTGCTCAAGGCGGCGATCGGTGCGGGTGCGGACGCGATTCTGGTGCATCACGGCTATTTCTGGAAAAACGAGGATGCCCGTATTGCGGGGGTGAAACGCGCCCGGATCGAGATGCTGCTGCGCCACAATGTCAGCCTGCTGGCTTACCATCTTCCGCTCGATGCGCATCCCGTGCTGGGCAACAACGCGCAGCTGGCGCAAAAGCTGGGATTCGTGGCGGAAGGCGGGTTTGGCGAGCAGAACATTGCCTGTTATGGCGTGCTTACCGATGCGCTGCCGCTTTGCGGATTAGGTGAAAGGGTGACTCAAGTTCTGGGCCGTACGCCTCTGATTATCGGCGATGGGGACAGGCTGATGAGGCGCATCGCCTGGTGCAGCGGTGCAGCCCAAGGGTACTTCGAGGAGGCGATTCGGCTGGGCGTGGACGTTTTTCTCACCGGCGAAATTTCAGAGCAGTGCGTCCACCTCGCGCGCGAAACGGGTGTTGCGTTCGTTGCGGCAGGCCATCACGCTACCGAACGCTACGGGGTGCAGGCGCTGGGCGCGCATCTAGCCCAACAATTCGGCATCAGCCATCAGTTTATCGACATTGACAACCCGGTATAGTCTCGGCGAATTTTCGCTATGAAAGCCTAATAAACAATATGTTGCCTCTTCGTTGCCAAGAACGTAGAATAAATTGATTAAGTTTTTTCAGAAAAATTGGATACAATTGTCAACTTTTATGTCCCAAGAACGCATTTCGGACATGGCTGTCCGGGATGTTTCGCGGGAGATTATTTTGTCTGGCACCGACGATATTGAGGCTGGGTTACCAAGTCAATAACGGGTGTGCCGTTGAAGTTTCCAAGAAAATGGGGATTCAGTGTATGAGCAAAAATGAAGTGGACCGCGGCAAAAGGAGGTTTCTGATTGCTGCGACAACTGCGGTCGGTGGAGTTGCGACGGTCGGGGTCGCGATCCCGTTTCTCTCGAGCTGGTTGCCGAGTCAGCGGGCCAAAGCAGCGGGTGCGCCGATCGAGGTTGATATCAGCAAGATCGAGCCGGGAATGCTCCTGAATGTGGCATGGCGCGGCAAACCGGTGTGGATCGTGAACCGCACCAAGGAAATGATGGATTTGCTGGGCAAGCACGATGGCAAGCTGACCGACCCGAAATCCGAGGTGCCGCAACAACCGGAGTATTGCCGGAATGCGACACGCTCCCGCCAGGAACACGCGAATATCCTGGTAGCGGTAGGCGTCTGCACCCACCTCGGCTGCTCTCCTTCCGAAAAGCTGAAGGCCGGCTCCAGCGAGGGCATGCCCGAGGACTGGCCAGGCGGTTTTTTCTGCCCCTGTCACGGTTCCCGATTCGATCTGGCCGCGCGAGTATTAAATGGTTCGCCGGCACCTATCAATCTGCTGATTCCGCCCCACAAGTATTTGAGCGCCAGCCGGATTCTGGTTGGCGATGACAGCAAGGGAGCTCGATAAATGAGTGCTATGACCAGTTTGTTGGGTTGGGTGGATGCGCGTTTCCCCCTTTCCAAATTGTGGAAAGAACATCTTTCCGAATATTACGCGCCGAAGAATTTCAATTTCTGGTATTACTTCGGCTCGTTGGCCTTGCTGGCGCTGGTGATCCAGATCGTTTCCGGCATCTTCCTCGCCATGAACTACAAGCCGGATGCGGGCCTTGCCTTCTACTCGGTGGAATACATCATGCGCGACGTGGAATGGGGCTGGTTGATCCGCTATATCCACTCCACCGGGGCCTCGATGTTCTTCATCGTGATTTACCTGCACATGTTCCGCGGCCTGATCTATGGCTCTTACCGCAAGCCGAGAGAACTGATCTGGATCTTCGGCATGCTGATCTACCTGTGTCTGATGGCCGAGTCCTTCATGGGCTACCTGCTTCCCTGGGGCCAGTTGTCCTACTGGGGCGCGCAGGTGATTGTGAACCTGTTCAACGCCATTCCGTTTATCGGACCCGATCTCTCGGTGTGGATTCGCGGCGACTACGTGATCTCCGACGCCACCCTGAACCGCTTCTTCGCTTTCCACGTCGTTGCCGTGCCGCTGGCGTTGATCGGCCTGGTCGTCGCGCACATTATCGCGCTGCACGAAGTGGGCTCGAACAACCCCGATGGTGTCGAAATCAAGAAGCACAAGGATCCCATAACCCACATCCCGCTCGACGGCATTCCGTTCCATCCTTACTACACGGTGAAAGACATTGTCGGTATCGTCGTGTTCCTGGCCGTGTTCTCCGCGATCGTGTTCTACGCGCCGGAAATGGGTGGCTACTTCCTGGAAGACGCCAACTTTGTTCCTGCCAACACCATGCAAACGCCGGCGCACATTGGCGCATTGTGGTATTTCAATCCGTTCTATGCCATTTTGCGCGCGACACCGCCGATGTTCGGTTCTCCGCTTCCCGGCGTGATCGCCATGGGCGTGGCGGTGATGATCTACTTCTTCCTGCCCTGGCTGGACCGCGGTCCCGTCAAGTCCATTCGTTATCGCGGCACGATTTACAAAACTGCGGTGTGGCTTTTCGTGGTCAGCTTCATCAGCCTGGGCATCCTTGGCGCTCAGGTGCCTAGCCCGCTTTACAACCTTCTCGCGCAAATATTTGCCGTGATCTACTTCGCATTCTTCTTCCTGATGCCGTGGTATACCAAAATCGACAAATGCAAACCCGAACCGGAAAGGGTGACAGGATAATGAAAAAGATACTGTTCCTCGTAAGCCTGTTGGCTTCGACGATGGTGTTCGCCAACAGCGACCTCCATCTGGACAAGGCGCCTACCAATCTGGACGACCAGCAGTCGTTGCAGCGCGGTGTAAAAACCTTCGTCAACTATTGCCTGCCTTGTCACAGCGCGCAGGCGATGCGTTACAACCGCCTGCAGGACATTGGCCTCACCGATCAGCAGATCAAGGACAACTTGATCTTCACCGATGCCAAGGTGGGTGATACCATGACCAACAACATGAACAAGCAGGATGCCAAGGCATGGTTCGGCGCGCCGCCGCCTGACCTTTCCGTCATTGCCCGTTTCCGTGGCGTGGACTGGCTCTATACTTACCTGCGCGGTTTCTACCGCGACGAGACCCGACCGACCGGCTGGAATAATGTGGCATTCGATAAGGTAGGTATGCCGCACGTACTGTATGAGCTTCAGGGCGAGCAGGTGCTGCAGGTGGAGAAGCACGGCGGGCACGAAACCCGTAAGCTGGTGCTGGTCAAGCCGGGCAAGATGACGCCGGTCGAGTATGACAGCATGGTGGCCGACCTGGTGAACTACCTGGACTACATGGGCGAGCCGGCGAAGACAACACGAATGAAGCTGGGTATCTATGTTCTGCTATTCCTGGGCATCTTCTTCCTGGTGGCGGTCGCCTTGAAGAACGAGTACTGGAAGGACATACATTAAGCTGATGTGACCGGGTGAAATATCCCCTGGATCAGCGGAAACGGGCCACCATGGCCCGTTTCCGCTTTGGGCTCTAGTAAATCGTCCCGGTAAAATGTTAGTATGAACAGATTGGCCGGAGCGCATGGGGGATGTTTCCCCCGGCAAGCCGTTCATTCCGATAGCTGGATTCCAGTCTCGGACACGCGGATTCGCCAATACAAACATGTCTACCACTATTAGCAGCAAAAAACCTATGATGACACTTTATTCCGGCACTACGTGCCCATTTAGTCAACGTTGCCGCATCGTACTGTATGAAAAAGGCATGGATTTCCAGATCATCGATGTGGATATCCACAACAAGCCTGAAGATCTGGCGGTGATGAACCCGTACAACCAGGTGCCCGTGCTGGTGGAGCGCGACTTGATCCTGCACGAGTCGAACATTATCAACGAATACATCGATGAGCGTTTCCCCCATCCGCAGCTGATGCCGGCTGACCCGGTGATGCGCGGCCGGGCGCGACTATTCCTGCATCGTTTCGAGCAGGAGCTGTTCAGCCATGTCGCGGCTATCGAGCATGGCAGTCAGAAGGCGGCGGACAAGGCGCGCGCCGCAGTGCGCGACAATCTGGCGCAGCTTGCGCCGCTGTTCGTTAAGCAGAAGTTCATGCTGGGGGATGAGTTTTCCATGCTCGACGTGGCGATTGCACCCATGTTGTGGCGCCTGGATTATTACGGCATCTCCATGCCGAAGCAGGCTGCGGCCTTGTTGAAGTACGGCGAGCGGCT
>JAJXTJ010000173.1 GCA_021783895.1 Pseudomonadota bacterium
GATGAAATCGTGCCGCTCAAACGGCATCCGTATCAGGAAAACGGCCGTATCAACCGCTGGCTCCAAAGCGATCTGTGCAACCGCAGCCTTGCCAGCCTGCGCGGCGTTGACTTTGCCCGTTATCGCGACAACCGCCGCCGGGATGGCCGAGCAGAAAACACCATCCGGCTGGAACTGCAACTTATCAGCCACCTGTTTGAAATCGCGAGGAAGGAATGGGGAATGGAGCAACTAGCCAACCCACTCAACAATATTCGCAAGCCAAGCAACAGCAATGCGCGCAGCCGTCGGCTGGAAGCCGACGAGTATGCGCGCATTCATGAGCAACTAAGCAAAAGCTGTAACCGCTATGCCGCCCCGGCCTTCGACCTTGCCATTGAAACCAGCCTGCGCCGGGGAACATTGTTCAGTCTGCGCTGGGAATGGGTAGATTTGTCCACTCGCGTGGTTCGCTTTCCTGCCAGCATGCTGACCACGGCCAACAAAGGGATTCCGGCCATTTTGCCGCTTTCAAGAAAAGCGGTTTCAGTGCTTCGTTCACTTTATGTAGGTAACGAGCAACCGAAACAGGGGTTGGTACTGGATACCACGGCCAACGCAGTGAACATGATATGGAAAGATTGTCGAATAAAGCTTGGGATCACTGATCTGCATTGGCACGACCTCCGACATGAGGCCGCATCCAGATTGTTCGAAAAAGGACTGCATCCGATGGAAGTTGCCAGCATCACCGGTCACAGAAGCATGCAAATGCTGAAACGGTATACACACCTGCGACCAGAAAACTTGCTGGCGAAGCTGGGTTAAGGGTTTCTAGATGCATAACGTCTGAATTCATCGACGCTGCGCGGCTTTTCGCGCAGGTCCGGTTGAGCGCACCGCTTCAGCGCGGGGTTGGGCCTAGGCAACACTTTTTAGCCATTCCCAGAATTTCGTTGGCATCCAGCCTTGCCTTTGGTCGGTGTCCAGCTTGCAGATAAATAGAGTGCCAGACGGCTCTACAAGAGGCTTTAGCCGTGTTTGCCACTTAGCAGGATCGGAAGTGCTTTTCACAATCCAGCAGTTGTTTCCGTACTTGTACCAGTCAAGCGCAAGATTCATCTTCTTTTCAATTTGCTCGTTTGTAACGCCTGACTTAGGAGAGATATAGATGTGATAGAGGGTAGCCATTACTGACGTCCTCCATTATTTTCTAGTCTTGTGGGTTCGTCTTCGATGTCTGGCTGAAGAGCGAATTGGGGGTCTGCAGCAGTCCCTTCAATCTCTATTGGTTGCACACGATCTGTTGGCTCAATTGGCAGCGCAGGATGGCCTTTTGTGGCTTGCAGCAACTGTTCATGCACAAGAAACTCTGCACCTTCTAAGAGTGCGGCTTGAGGATGACGGTCGGCAAAGCTAATTAGTCGCCACAGCATGGGAAAGGCGAGGGCGAAGATTCCGGCAAGTGCGGCAGCAGATAGCCAGATATTCTTAGCAGACCAAGCGACGATTGCCATACACAAACATGAGGCAATGACGGCAATAGTGACTTTGCCAACCACTCCACCTCGGAGATTTACCTTCGAGATGTTTTGCAAGGCCGTGTCAATGTTGATCGGCAGATTCACAATATCTCCTGAAAGGCCCAACGTTAAGTAGACAAAACTTTTCAAGTGTATGCAGGATGGTGTTCTATAAGCCGTCCTGATGCGCCTCACAATGTATCCTGATAGACTGTAACTGTCCATCTTCAAGCTGATCATGCATGAAATCCATCGGATCAGCACTGATTGATGGATTCCGGCACACAAAATCAAACCTACCAGGCCAGCGCGTAGCGCTGGGGCGTAGCCCGACCTGCACCAGCACGGCACCAGGGTGAGACGCATTAGCGGCGAGGGCGAAGCCCTAGGAGCCCGAAGGGTGGTCAGGCGTCCAGCCGGACCAGGTCGAGCCCACGGCGAGACCCGAGGGGGAGCCGACAAGCGCTGAGCCGACAGGCTCAGAGCCCTGCCCCAGCAGGGCGGCAGCGCAGTTCGGGGGCGTAGCCCGGGCCGAGCGCATGGCGCGAGGAAAACCCAAGAAGTGCAGGCGAAGCCGGAACGGCGCGCGCGAAGCGTGCGGCTTGGGTTTTCCTCGCGGCACCGCGAAGCGGGCCGCGGCCCCGGGGGAGCCACGCGAAGCGTGGGGGCGCAGCCCCATTGCTGGATTCGCAGACTGGGCGTCCAGCCCAGTCAGGACGGGGCTTCGGGCGTCCAGCCCGAACAGCCCGGCCGGTGAGAATCAAGCAATGCAACATGCCGGACACTGGGACAGTGACCGGCAGTAAATACTGGCGCGAATATGAAGATACGGCGATCCGGTCACTGGTTTGGTATTTGGGACGGTTTCCGCGGGGGTGCCGGTGACTGGTGCCGGGCAGCGATGCCGGTCATTGGTTTGGTATCTGGCCGGTGTTTATGCCGGTGACTATATTGCAGTACCACAATTAAAAAGGGGTACGCAATGAACTTGTCAGACGCAGCAAAAGCAGCTTTGAACGGACGGTCCAGCCGGGACGTCGGACGGGAAAAAATAACCAAGGCATTGCTATGGATATACCGCTGGGGCTGGTCTAGCCCGGCCATGATTAATCTGGTCGGAGGCGGCAACCAGCGCGGCCTACCGTCCAGGCTCGCAGCCCAAAAACTAATCGAACGAACAGATACGAACGTGGTTCGCGAGGGTGTACCGGGTGCAATCCTGACCTTGAACAATGCAGGATTAGACTGGGTGTTCGAGCAAACATCAGGCACCGACGATGAACAATATCTGCACCTGTCCGACTATCCCTCCGATCCCCATCCAGCCCCGGACTACATTAAACACGGATTAGGCTGCCAGTTGCTGGCATCTCGCCTGGTGGCAGCAGACCAGCAGTTGGTGGCAACAGACCGAGAATTACCGCGAGGACCGGCGAGTAAAGGCGCCAAGGTACCAGACTTCATCATTAGCAACGGTAAAGATCGGATAGCGTATGAACTTGAATATTCAAGAAAAAATCCGCACGAGTATGCGAGAGGCGCACTGGCGATAATTGCCGCACTGTCCAAAAGTTCGCCACTGCCTGAAGAGTATAGAGTCGACCGGTTCATGTTCTGTTCGATGTCCGATGTCCTGCTCAACAAATGGCGTTCACTGCTGACAGAAAATGTCGCGATCCCAGTCTATGAGCAAGATGCGAGCAGACATTGGAAAGAAACGGGCAAAACGAAACATTGCCCGGCTTGGGTCGAAAAGCAGGTCACCTACCTACTCCTACAAAAGGAGGCCATGAAGCCATGAAAACCACTAAGATGATGATGATTTGCGGCCTGCTGATACTGCCGCTGGCTGGGTGCGGTGATCCAAGCCAACTACCGCCCTTGCCTGGGCAGCCAGGGCAGCAGCCGGTCAATAATCAACAATGCGCCTGCGGCGACCAGGTGATCGTGAGCAAGGCGCTTGCAAACAGCAAACAGTCGCTTGCCCTTGCGGAATCCCTGTACGCCAAGGCAGCTCAGGACGAGCAGGCCTTGACAGCCGCCCGGCAGCGACAGGAAACAGCCGAGGTAGTCAGGATAGCGGACATTGCCGGCAGCGCATTGGCAGTACTGCTATTGATCGCTGGCTCTGCGCTGGGCTGGATTTACCTTCGGCCGCGGTGGCTGGCGGCCAAGAACGCAACGGCCTTATCCAGCTTGGCTGCAGCATCAGCCAAGTTAGCTGCGATTGAGGCAGCCCAGGGAGCCGCCATCCAAAACGAGCAACAAAAAGTACTGCTGGCACAAACAGAACTGGAAGCGGTGCGAGCCAAGACGATGAAGGTCAAAGCCGAGCTAGCAAGCTTAACCCAAGCGCGCGACCTATTGCGTGAACAGATCAAAGACGAAACAGCCAGTCTAGCCGTGTTACAAGAAAATGTGGCGCTGCTGACCGGAAAGCGAAAGCGGCAATAATCCACCGCCGCGCACGTTGCTGTTATCAGGACTTGATCACGGTACGGCGACGAGCAATCTGTTCCGCCTTCGTAGGCCGTCCACCGGGTCGTTTCGGTTCACTACGAACCAAGGCCGGGGTTTCAATTTGCTGATTGATCCAAACGACCACACCATCAACTGGGAATCGTAGGGCTCGACCAAGACGCACACACGGCGGTAAGCTGCCGCCGGTGCTGTGCCGATTATAGATGGTCTGCGATGCCAAACCGAGCAGATCGGCCAATTCCGCGACGGTCAAAAGTTTATTCATGATTAAGTTCCTTCGAGTTACTAGGAACTTAATATAGCTACCTCGTATATAGCGGACGTTGCTGCAAAATTGCTGCACTGCTGCAGTAAATCGCAGTATAATGCGAGATGACAGAGTAGTTCAATTTGTTGATTTTATTGGAAAATTACAGGAAGAACAAACCGCTCTTCCTTAACTGTTAATCCGCAGGTCCCTGGTTCGAGTCCAGGTCGGGGAGCCAGAATCCACGGGCGTTTCAGACGAAATGCCCG
>JAJXTJ010000174.1 GCA_021783895.1 Pseudomonadota bacterium
CCTGATCGAGCGACATCACAATCCGGTCGCCCCGGTTCAGGCCGGAAATGATTTCGGTATAGTCCCAGTTTGCCAGGCCCGTGGTCACGGCGCGCTCTTCAAGCACTCCATCGGCGCGGTAAAGCAGCACATGCTTGCCTTCCAGCAATGCCTGGGTGGGGATGCGCAGCACATTCTGATGCACAGCATGGACGATCTCCACATCGGCGCTGTAACCCACCAGCAGGTTTTCATTCCTGGGCGGCTCGATGAATTCAACTTCCACTTCCACGGTGCGCGCCTGCTTCTCGAGTTCCAGCACATAGGGCGCGACGCGCTTGACTTTGCCTGCAAATGTCTTGCCCCTGATCGCATCCAGCGTGATCCTGGCTGGCTGCCCGGCCTTGATGTCAGCCGCGTCCACTTCATCGATGGGCGCGCTGACGAACACGCAGCTGTCGTCTATCAGATCGATAGCCGGCAGGGTTGGAATGCCGGGAGGCGAAGGTGTCGCGTATTCCCCCAGTTCACCGCTGATGTCGGCCACGACACCCGCAAACGGCGCACGCAACACCATGCGCTGCAAGCCGGCATTCGCCACTGCAATCCGGGAATAACTCTGGTCAATTTGACTGCGCGCGACTTCGCAACCGGCGCGGCTGACTTTGGCTGCCGAGACTTTCTGGTCCAGACCCTCGGCCGAGATGAATCCCTTCTCCCTGAGTAGCTGCGAGCGTGCGGCTTCCTTTTCAGCCAGTTCGGCCTCCACACAGGCCTGGTGCGCCTGGGTCTGAGACGTGCCAAGCTGCTCCTGCGCCAGACGCCGCTGTGCTTCCAGGTCGTTGTTCCACAACTCCAGCAGTATCTGGTTGGCCTTTACGCGCTGTCCCTTTTTTACCAGCAGATGCGCGATCTGGCCGCCCGCCGGAGGGGCCAGCTTGGCGCGGCGGCACGCCTTGATGGTTCCCGCGCGGGTGTTGCTCACTGTCGCCTCCACCGTTCCGGGCTCAACCCTGTCCAGCCGAACGACCAGGGGTGCGGGGCGCGTGAAATACCAGACCGCAACCGCCAGCAACACCAACCCCGCCAGCCATGGCAGATAGCGCAAAGCAGCATTGTGTTTACCCCGCGATAATTCAGCCATGCAAATCCCTTGCTCGTTATCTTCAGCCGATCCGGTTGATCTCGACGCTGATATGCACCAACTCTTCGTGGATGCTCAGTTGCTGCTTGAAATATTCCGGCGATACCTCATTATCCGTCGCGAGACTCAGAATGCAAGCGTACTTTCCCTTGCCCACGCGCCATACATGCAAGTCACTGAGCCTGGCCCTGATCGGCGATGCGGCAATGACCTCGCGAATTTCGGCCACCACCGGAGCGTTCATCTCGGCGTCCAGCAACACTCGGCCGGTATCGCGCAGCAGACTGTAGGCCCACACCGCAACCAGCACTGCGCCTGCTAGGCCCATCACCGGATCCAGCCAGCTTGCACCCCACAGCTTGCCGCCAAACAATGCGATGATCGCCAGCACGGACGTCGCCGCATCGGCCAGCACATGCATATAAGCCGAGCGCAGGTTCAAGTCATGGTGGCCGTGATGGTCATGGGCGCCATGGGCGTGACCGTGACGATGGTGATGCCCTCCGTTGAGCAGCCACGCGGATACAAGGTTGACCAGCAGGCCGACTATTGCGATGGCTATGGCCTGGTCGTAATGTATCGGGCTCGGTGCGATCAGTCTTTCGAGCGATTGATAGATCATCAAGCCCGCCACCATCACCAGAAAGATCGCGCTGGTATAACCGCCCAGCACCTCTATCTTCCAGGTGCCGAATGAAAAGCGCGGGTCATGGGCGTATTTTCTGGCGAATACATAGGCCAGCAGGGAAAGCCCCAAAGCCACCGTATGCGAGCTCATGTGCCAGCCGTCGGCCAGCAGGGCCATCGAGTTGTAATACCAGCCCCCGGCAATCTCGACCAACATCATCAACGCGGTAAGGATAGCCACGCGCAGCGTGCTCTTTTCGGCGAGCGGGTTTCCTTCGTCGAACCTGTGCGTGTGTTCCAGGTGATTGGCGGCAGGGAGTGGCGGCATCTGGATAATTCCGGTAGTGTATTAACGTGCAATAAATAAATTATTTGTCGGCCAGGCCCTGAAGCAGCCGGACTCAAACATCCTGTCATTGTAAGTTAATCATTCGTCAGCCGCGCTGAATATACCGCATAAATTCACGCGGCATGAGCTGCAGCCTGGCGCTCGATCCTGATGACTGCATTAGCCGCCATCGCCGCCATGACAACGGCACACAACCTTCCGGCTGGCCACATTGATAAAATGTCCGGCCGTTCCATTTACCCGCCCATATCAAGCCCAAGGAATCAAAATGAATGTGAACAAAATGCATATCGCCAATCCCGGGACGGACCTGATCGCCGGGGAAGAAGATGTAATCGATGAGCTTTTGCATCTGGCAGGCGCCAGCGTGCTGGAACTCGGCTGCGGAAAAGCGGAAAAGACCCGCATCATTGCCCGAAAGGCCGCCCGGGTTGTTGCGCTGGAAGTGGACGAAATCCAGCTCGCCAAAAACAGGCAACTCACGGAACTGCCAAACGTCAGCTTCGGCTATGGCGGAGCCGAAAAGATACCCGCAGCCGACGCGGACTTCGATATCGTTCTGATGTTCAAATCCCTGCACCATGTGCCGGTCGAACTGATGGACGACGCGTTCGCCGAAATTCAGCGCGTATTGAAACCCGGAGGAATGGCTTATATTTCGGAGCCGGTCTATGCGGGAGACTTCAACGAAATTCTCCGTCTGTTCCATGACGAAAAGGCGGTGAGAGAAGCCGCATTTGCGGCCGAGATGCGCGCGGTATCGCTGCACCGGCTGGCCCTGGTCACGCAGAAATTTTTTCTTTCCCCCATGCATTTCACCGATTTCAGGCAGTTCGATGAGCAGGTGCTCGGGGTGACTCATACCGAGCACAAGCTGTCGCCGGAGCTTTACGAAGAAGTGCGCCTGAAATTCAACCGGCACATGACTCCCGACGGGGCGGATTTTTTCATGCCGATCCGGGCCGATCTGTTCCGCAAGGAAATATCATGACACGGGAGCAGCCCGGCGTTTACCTGCACTCCCGGCAAACACAAGGCACGAATGCGTTACCGAAATTCTGCTTGCGGCAACAAATCCGTGCGGGTAAAGTGCGCACCTCTCATTTTCAGGAGTTGGCCATGGACACTTGCAGTCGATCAAAACCTGAATCGACGGGCACGTCCTGAGTTAACCTCTTGCCGCCACCTCGTTGATACAGGAACGAGGTGGCGCGTTTCATCCCCTTGCAACGCGCCGCCATCCTGGCGGCAAGCGTCTCCGATAATGGCCGTTTCCGCCCCAAGCTATAATTCCATAGCCTCGAGGAGGTGCGCCATGCTGTTCATTCGCAGGAAAAAAAACAAACAAAGCCGTCTTGCCCGCATCTTGGGCGAAACAGGGAAAATGGGCCCGGTTCAAAACCGGACACATTCAGGGGAAAATTCCGGAGTCAGGCAGGGAGATGCAGAGAACTCATCCGGCGCATCGCGCCACGGCTGCGCTGTGCCGGCATGGATCAATCCGAACCCGCATCACAAACCGACTTCCCCGCGATCACGCCTGCCGGGAGGAATATATCGCCATGCCCGGCTCCATGGCGGGAACCGCAATATTGGTGCAACACGATGTTCATATTATTCAGGTTTGCCTGATTTGATATCTGCGATGGCAGGAGACATTAATACTTCGATTGCACGGCAAATCCTGGCAGCTTTGCTGGCGGGCCTTTATTGCTGCTCCATCGATGCTGCTCAGGCGCAGACTGCAGAAGTGCAAGGCACACCCCCCGCAAACAACGATTACGCTGCAATCGCTGTCACACCGACCGCTCAAATTGCAAACATTGGCCCAGCCGCGCAGGAACCCTGGAACGTGCTCGGTCAAGCCACGAACGTCACCCAAATGAATCCCGCCTTCAGGTCACCCTACGCGGGCCAGAACAGTCTGAATCCCAATAGCCACAGCAGCGAAACGACCGACCTGACCCTGTTTGCCGGAGCGCGCGTCTCCAGTAATGCAGAACTCTGGATCAATCCGGAAATCGACCAGGGGTTTGGGCTGAACAATACCACCGGCGTGGCCGGCTTCCCCAGCGGTGAAGCCTACAAGGTGGGTGCAAATGCACCGTATCTCCGTCTGCCCCGGCTGTTTTACCGGAAAACCGTCAATTTGGGCGGTAGCGAGCAGATCATCAACCAGGCTGCCAACTACTTGGGAGGCGCCCAATCCAGCGACAACCTGATCCTGACGCTAGGCAAATTTTCCGTTGTCGATGTCTTTGATACCAACACTTACGCGCATGATCCCCGCTCCGACTTCCTGAACTGGTCGATTGTGGAATCGGGAGCATTCGACTATGCGGCTGATGCGTGGGGCTACACCGACGGTGCATCGCTTGAATGGACA
>JAJXTJ010000175.1 GCA_021783895.1 Pseudomonadota bacterium
ATCTGAACATTGATCATGAACAGGACATGCGTGGCCAGGCGTATCGACATGGCATAGGCAAAAAAGGCGACGATGAAATCAACCAGCAGAAATAGCACTTTGATGATCCACAGCTCCTGCGAGTGGGAACCCAACGTACCGAGGCTATGCCAGCTGCGAACGATGTTTTCCGCCTTGCCCGAAAGCGTGAGCGTGCCCATGATCAGCAGCGAGGCGGTCGTCGCCATCATGATTCCGACCATGATGAAGTTGCGCAGAGACTGCACCGCCATGATGTCCTTGCCGGCATTGGTCATGACGTTTTGCGTCCACAGCCGACGCGCCAGCGCATTGACGGAATGGATGGAATAGGACGAGTCCTTGCGGACCTGAATGCGATGGTGAGCGTAATAGCCGATGACCAGCAGCGCACTGAACATGAAGGCCAACGCGTCTGCTGCAAAATCCTGTAACCCGGCAATGAATGGCATTGAATCAGCCACGACGCGCCATCCCCTTCAATTTCAATATCGTCAGTTTGTGTTTCCGGTTATCGAAGAACGGCGTTCTCAATTTCTCTCCTCACAGCAGGTTAGGATTGGTAAAATTCAGCGACAGAGTTACGATCAGGCCACGCTGCTGCCAGAAACGGGCAATGCGTTGGCGCCGGTCGGGGCACGGACGGGCTCTGGAGCATCCGGCCCGCAACTGTGCTCCGGTTTAAGTTAAGCGCGCCCATTCCCGAGTTCATGGCGATAACGCCGTCCGCAGAAGGCGATACAGGCTTGCGGATCGGAGAAAAAAGACGCATTCTTGCCGTTTGAATTCAACATCGTCGTGGCTCTACCTTATGACACTGCAAATTGCGTGCCATGCTCGGCACATCTCTAATAGCCAATTCAATTCATCGAGTTGTGGAATTCCATGAGACATAAAGGGCGTGCATCGAGCTACAAAATGCGTGGGGCGCTACAAAATGCGTAGGGTCGGAAACTGGTTCCGCATCAACCGCCTGCAACGCAAAGTGCTGCTGGTGGTGGTGGTCATCATCGTGGTGCCGATGGTGGTGACCGGCATTTTCAGTGCCTATTGGGTCACCAAGCGAGTGGATTCATCGATCGAGAACTGGCTGCGGGAATCGGCGCGGCTCAATCTGGACTGGCTGCACGGCCTGCATAACAACGCCCGGCTTTTCGCCGACCTGCTGGCGGATGTGAACCACGACCGCTGGCAAGCCGATACCTCGCATCCGCTGATTCCCGCCCGCTTCCAGGCCTTGGCTCAAGAACTGGGCATCGGCTTTACGCAGATATACGATCCCGCCGGGCAGTTGCTGTACAGCTCTTCTTCATTGCAAACCGCCTGGAAACCCGCAGCCGGCAGCGACGAGGCGGTGATTCGCGTGTTCCGGGGCCAACAGCGCCTGCTGGCGGCGGTAACGGTGCTGGAGGTGCCTCGGCATGGCGCGGCCCGCTATCGCATTGTCATCGGCACGCTGTTCGACAAGCCCTTGCTGCAACGCCTGGGCGTGACCAGCGGCCTCAAGACCCGCCTGTACTATCCGAGCGGCGAAGATTTCGCCAAGGCCTTCGCCGAGGAGGAAAGCGCATCTTTGCGTCTGCGTTTGCCGGCAGAGGCCTTCGCTCGCTTGCAGCAACATCGGGAGTATTTCAGCCCGGAGTCGGAAGAAGGCCAGTACTGGGGCCTCTACACGCCGGTGCTGGATACCAGCGGGAAAATGGAAGCCGTGCTGTTCAGTGGCCTGGCGCATCGCCATGGCGACCAGATCCTGGCCGACCGTACCGCCCTGACTCTCGCCATCGCCCTGCTCGGCACCCTGCTGGGCGGCGCGATGGGCCTGCTGCTCAGCCGGCTGGTGATCCATCCCGTGGAATCGCTGCGCGACGGCGTGTTGAAAGTCGCGGCGCAGGATTTCCGCGCCGAGATCCCGGTACGCAGCGACGACGAGTTGGGCGAACTGGCGCGCGCCTTTAACACCATGGCAATCAGCCTGCGCAGCGCCAGAAACGAGCAGCAGCGGGAATTCCAGCGCGACAAGCTGACTGCCCTGGGCGAGCTGTCGCTGGCCATGGCCCACGAGATTCGCAACCCGATCGGCGTGCTGAACACCGCCGCGCAGTTGCTGGAAAAGGCCACGGACAATCCGGCGCGGCAGACCGAACTGACCCGCATGATCCGCGAAGAAACCGCGCGCCTGAATCGCCTGTTGCGCGACTTCCAGCAACTGGCCCGCCACCGCAAGCCGCAATTCGCCGCCATCGACTTGCAGGCTCCCCTGGAGGCGGCGGTGCGTTTGCGTCTGGCGGGCCGTCCGGAGGTGGCCGTAAAACGCCAATACGAACATGGCGAACGCCTGATCCTGGCCGATGCGGAGCTGTTGCAACAGGCCTGGGCCAACCTCATCAACAACGCCCTGGAAGCCATCGGCGCGGCGCCGGTCGAACTGACCCTGCATTCCTGGCGGGAGGGCGCGACACTGTGTCTGGCCCTGGAAGACAACGGGCCCGGAGTCCCGATCGAGCACGTTACGCGCCTGTTCGAACCCTTCTTCACGTCCAAGGAGCAGGGCAGCGGACTTGGCCTGACCCTCACCAACACCCTGGTGGAAGCCAACGGCGGTCGCCTCGAATATGCCGCCAACCGCAACGGCGGCGCCAGTTTCATCATGCGGTTCGCCGAAACCGCCGGAGTAGTCTGATGCAAAACACCATCCTGGTCGTCGAAGACGAACGCAACATGCAACTGGTCATCCGCATGGCCCTGGAAGACGCCGGTTTCCGGGTGCTCTCTGCGGATTCGGCTGAGCAGGCTCTCGAAAAGTTGTCGCTGCCCGAGGTTTCGGTCGTGCTCACCGACCTCAAGTTGCCCGGCATGCGCGGTGAAGAGCTGGTGGCGCACTGCAAAAAAGAACGGCCTGAAGTACCGGTGATCGTGCTCACAGCGTTCGGCTCCATCCGTTCCGCCATCGAGGGCATCCAGTCCGGCGCCACCGATTACCTGACCAAGCCGTTCGAAGCCGAAGAACTGCTGCTGGCCATCCAGAGCGCTCTGCGCCTGCACGACCTGATGCGCGAAAACCAGCGCCTGCAGGCCGTGGTCAGCGACGCCCGACCGCGCCGCCGGCTGATCGGCGACAGCCCTGCCATGCGCCGCCTGCGGGAAGAAATCGAGCGGGTCGCCCCCTATCGGAGCAACGTCCTGATTACCGGCGAGAGCGGCACCGGCAAGGAAGCGGTGGCGCACTGCATCCACGAGCTCGGGCCGCGTTCCGAACAACCCTGGGTGGCCCTCAACTGTTCCGCCATTCCCCGCGATCTGATGGAAAGCGAACTGTTCGGCTATGTTCGCGGCGCCTTCACCGGCGCCAACCAGAACCGCCTTGGCCGTCTGGAGCAGGCCAACGGCGGCACCCTGTTCCTCGACGAGATCGGCGACCTCGACATCGCCTTGCAGGGCAAGCTGTTGCGCGTGCTGCAGGAGCGCGAATTTTCACCGGTCGGCAGCGATTCGGTGCGGCAAATCGACGTGCGCATCGTCGCTGCCACCCACCGCGACCTGCCGCAATGCGTGCGCGATGGCACTTTCCGCGAAGACCTTTACTACCGCCTCGACGTCTACACCATCCAGGTGCCGCCGCTGCGGGATCGCCTGGAAGACGTGCCAGCGCTGGCGTCCGCCTTTCTTGCCGATCTGCGCACGGAAATCGACAAGCCGGTACAAGGCTTCACCAGCGAGGCATTATCGATGCTCCGCCGCTATGCCTGGCCGGGCAATGTGCGCGAACTGCGCAACGCAGTGGAGCGCGCCCTGCTGTCCTGCCGGGGCGAGTGGATCGACCGCAAAGACTTGCCCAACCGCCTCAACGAAGGCACCGTGATGATAGCCGATCCGGAATCGACCGAGCTGGGGACTGAAGGCGCCGAAGACCTCGATGCCTGGCTGGAGGAACGCGAGCGGAACGCCATTCTTGCCGCACTGGAAGCCTGCAACGGCGTGCAGGCCGCCGCCGCGCGGCGGCTGGGTGTCACCGAGCGCAGCCTGTGGCACCGGATTAAAAAACTGGACATCAAAGTGGACCGGACATGGCGCAGCTAGCCTGAAAGGCTCATGGTAAAGAGGTCGAAATAAAAAAACCCCGCATTAGCGGGGCTTGTCTTTGATTTCGTTATTTCATGCCATGTCATGAAATAACAGAATCGGTTAGACGTTAAACCTGAAGTGCATTACGTCGCCGTCGCGCACCACGTATTCCTTGCCTTCCAGGCGCATTTTGCCGGCTTCTTTCGCGCCCTGTTCACCCTTACAGGCGATAAAGTCGTCGAAGGCGATCACTTCGGCACGGATGAAGCCATGCTCGAAATCGGTGTGGATCACACCCGCCGCCTGGGGCGCGGTGTCGCCGGCGTGGATGGTCCAGGCCCGCACTTCCTTGACCCCGGCGGTGAAATAGGTTTCCAGACCA
>JAJXTJ010000176.1 GCA_021783895.1 Pseudomonadota bacterium
ATGCCGACCCGGTTGCCGCTTTCGATGAACTCGGTGCCGTAGATGTAGAACTGCTGGAGAAAGGTGCCGATGCTGGTGACGTAGCCGATTTCGCCTTTTTTCACCAGGATTTCGCCAATGTCCTTGCCGGCATAGGTGCCGTCATTCCGCACCACCTTGAGTGACTTCACCTTCTGCCCGTATTCGAATATCGGCTGGGCGGTGAGCTCCACGATGTCGCTATCTCGACTGATCTTGGCCATTTTCCGACTCCTGAAAATTGATCACTAAAATGGCAGGCACGCTTGCTTCTGCGTCACCAGCCGACTGATGCCGGCGCCACCCCCGCCGAGGCGCTGGCGGGCGATGCTCCGCACGAGTTCATCCTCGTCGTTCGCCAGCCGCTTCACGTGGTCCAGTTCGGCCCGGCTTGCCACTTCGTGGCGCACACGCCAGTCCGGATCGTCCAGCAGCAGATGCAGCTGCCCCGGTTTCATCCGCCTGGCCACTTCGCAGCGAACGCCGGCATCCGCGTCCTTGGCCATGCCCGGCAGCCAGGCATCGCCGATCCGGCTTGCCACCATGTGACGAACCTCGGAATCCACGTCCCGCATCATCCTGGTCAGGAGGGTTTCCGGGAGGCGCCGCGCCACCACCTGCCGCACGTAGTAATCCGGGTCGCCGATCATGCCGCCCAGATCGTGGGGATCGAGACGCGACGCCACCCGGATCCTCACTTCGCGGTGCGGGTCGCACACCAGGGTCAGCAGCTGTTTGGGGGGCAGCCTGAGCGCAGCGCTCCAGCGCACGGTCTCGTCCGGGTCCAGGATCAGCTGCGGCAGCTGAAACACATCCACGTATTTGGCCGCCACCGCGCGCACTTCGAAATAGGGATGCGTCAGGTAATCCCCGGCCAGCGCCGGATTCCAGAAAAAGAAACGGTCGATGCGCTTGGCGTAGCGGTCATGCACGCACGCAAGGCCGGGGCGGCAGCGTTCCTGTTCGAGCAGGCCCTGGCGGGAACAGCCCGCGCAATCCACCTCGCAGCCTTGCCAGTCGACGGGCGGGCCCAGCTCGTTTAAGCCCGGATCACTCATCCTCGTCCTCCTGCCCGTGGCGGGCCAGCACCTGGAGCAGCACCGTGGCGTTCAGCTTGTCACTCGGGTCGAGCTCCAGCATCTTCGTCAGCGCGTCATGGCTTTGTTCCAGCCGGCCCAGGCGCATCTGCAGGTAGCCGCAGGCCTTCAGGGTAAACAGGTAGAAGCGCGGCAGGATGGCGTCGTAGCTGCTGAATTCCGCGTCGCTGCGCCGCACCTGGCGCCAGTCCGCGTTCAGCTGGTTGTCGCGCGCGGCCTTGAGCAGGCAGCGCTCGGCCACCTCGAGCGCATCGCCGAGACGCCCCTTGTAGAAATAGAAGCGGTACAGCGCGATCAGCACGGCGGCATGGCCGGGCGCCAAAGCCTGCGCCTGGAACAGATAGCGCTCGGCAACCACGTCGTGCTGGTAGTTGAGTCCGGCCAGACGCAGGTGCTGCTCGACCGCCTCCGGCAGATGACCGCCCAGGCAGGCGCGCGCCAGCCATTCAGGATCCATGTCCGCCGGCATGGCCGATGGCGCTGTCACCGCCCTGCCCTCTGTCGCCATGGATGTACGCATCGCCCGCTCACGCCTGCCTCGCCTTAGTGCTTGTGACCGAGGCCGGAAATGTCGATGCTGGCACTGCTGCCGGAACTGCCGCAGGAGCCACAGGTCGACGGGGTGGCGGTGGCGAAACTCAGCCCGCCCCCGGTCGGCGATTCGGAGAAATCAATGGTCGCCCCTTCCAGCAGCAGGCGGCTTTCTGCCGGCAGGAAGAACTTGACCGTATTGACTTCGACGACTGCGTCGCCGGGCAGCGCCGCCGCCTCCACGCTGAATTCGGAGGCAAGCCCGGAACAGCCGCCCGCGCTCACGCTCAGGCGGAAGCCGGCGTTCTCCCCGGCGCCGCCGAAGCGGACCATGCGGCTGATGAATTTTTCGGCTGCGGGGGTGAGTTTGAGTTCCATCATGCTCACCTAGGCCGCCACGTAACGCGGGTAGCTGTTGTCGATCACGCAGGTGTCGTCGACCGGGCACACCGCGACGCACTGGGGATCGTCGAAGTAGCCGAGACACTCGGTGCATTTCTCCGGCTTGATGATGAAGGTGCCGTCCTTCTCGCGGATGGCGTTGTTGGGGCACTCCGGCTCGCACGCCGAACAGGCCGTGCATTGGGACGTGATGATTTTGAAAGCCATGGTGATTCTCCTAACAGGGTTGCTTTAAATTTTGTGCGGCGACTTCATGCGGCGATGTAGGCGCCCTGGCGGATGTCGGCATCACCGCGGGAGGTGTGCACCACTTCTCCGGACTTCACTTTCGCCAGGTATTCCTTGAAGTACTTCACCGCGGACTGCTCGATGAACTCGTGCGCGTATTTGTCCACCGGGTCGATTCCGGCCGCCTTCAGGCTGTCTTTCGGGCAGCCGCCGATCTTGGCCACGAACACCGCGACGCAGTCGTTGATGGCGCGGATCACGGTCGGCAGGGTGTCTTCCTCGCCATAGCCGCCCTGGCAGTAGAGGTCGACGCGGCGATGGCCCACGAACTTGGACCCCTGGGTGCTGAGTTCGTAGATCTGGAATTCCTGGGCGTGGCCGAAGTGTTCGTTGACCCGGCCGTGGCCTTTGGTCGCGACGGCGATCAGAACCTTCAGGTCGCTGAACTCGGCCTCCAGATCGGCCATCTCGGCCTGCTTGGCCAGCACGGTCGCCTGGCGTTCCTGTTCAACCTGCTGCTGATAGGCCTTGCGGCCCTCGGCGTCGTACTGAATGTCCATTTCCATGACTTTTTCAGTGCTGAACTCGGACGAGCGGTCTTCGCCCAGCAAGCCCACCGCGTCGGCGCGGCATTGGCGGCAATGCCGCATCATGTTCATCTCGCCCTCGCAGCTGTCCTGCAGCGCCTTCAACTCTTGCGCCGTGGGGCCGCGCTGGCCGTTCAAGCCGAACACCGTGCCGTGTTCCGGCGCGGAAATGAGCGGCATGATGTTGTGCAGGAAGGCGCCGCGCGACTTGACCGCCTTGTTCACCTCGACCAGATGCTTGTCGTTGATGCCGGGGATCATCACCGAATTCACTTTGCACAGAATGCCGGCCGCGGTCAGCATCTCCAGCCCCAGCATCTGCCGTTCATGCAGGATACGGGCGGCCTCGATACCCGTGACGCGCTTGTTCTTCCAGAAAATCCAGGGGTAAATGTGCTGCCCGATTTCCGGATCGACCATGTTGATGGTGATGGTCACGTGGTCGACGTTGTACTTCTTGATGGTCTCGACATGGTCCGGCAACGACAGGCCGTTGGTCGAAAGACACAGCTTGATGTCGGGCGCAGCGTTGTAGATCAGGTCGAACGTCTTGAAGGTTTTTGCCGGGTTCGCCAGGGGGTCGCCAGGGCCGGCGATCCCCAGCACCGTCATTTGCGGAATGGTGGAGGCCACGGCCAGCACTTTTTTGGACGCCTGCTCCGGGGTGAGCTTCTCGCTCACCACGCCGGGACGGCTTTCGTTGGCGCAGTCGTATTTGCGATTGCAGTAGTTGCACTGGATATTGCACGCCGGCGCCACGGCCACGTGCATGCGTGCGTAATGGTGATGCGCCTCCTCGCTGTAGCAGGGATGGTTCTTCACCTTTTCCCACACCGCCGGATCCATGTCTTCCGGGGCAGTGGATGAGCCGCAGCTGGCTTTCCCGCCTTCGCTGGAAGTGCCACAGCCTTTGTGCTCCGCCGCCTGCTGCAGGATTTGATCCAGATCCAGATGCTGGATCTGATCGCTTCCTGTTCCCGCCACACTTGCTTGATTGTCCACGCTTGGCTCCTGTCCGTTTCAACTTCAACCAGTGGCGACCTTGGAACCGATCGCCCGCTAAATGCGTTCATGCGTGAGCATTCAGCAACAAGCGTGCCATTCAGTAAATTTGCAGAAATTCCTGAAGATTGAAGTACTTAGCGAAGCCGCGTGTTTGTCGCAGTTGCGACAAACCGCGATTGGCGGGGAAGGGAATTGTCGGGAAGGCTACAGCGGGAAAAACGGGAAACGGCGCGCGCCTGTCTGCATGGACAAGCGCGCGAAAAACTTAAAGACGTTTGACTTCGATGTTGTATCGCGACAGGGCGTAACCGATCTGGCGCGGCGTCAGATTCAGCAGGCGCGCGGCTTTCGCCTGCACCCATCCGCACTGTTCCATGGCCCACACCAGACGCTCGCGCTCGGTCATGAGCGACGGTTCGGCGCCCGCATCCGCTTCATCGAAATCGTTGCCCGCTGCCGGCGGCAGGCCGGTGGCAGGGACGGGGGCGGCCGGCGCAATAGGAATCACCTGCTGCACCTGTCCATAGTGCTGGAGCACCTGCGAAAAACACTTGTTCTGCTGGCAGGGCAAATCCACATCCTGGATCGCGTTC
>JAJXTJ010000177.1 GCA_021783895.1 Pseudomonadota bacterium
TATTCGCGCGGTGATTTTGCCGGCCGCCCCGGCTTGCCGCGCGTGACCCGTCGCCCCATTGCCTGCTCGATTTCGGCAATGAAACGGGAACCGCCCAAGACAAAATTGCCGTTCGTCGCCTGACGAAATTGATCGACCATCCCGGGATCGAGGTCTGCGCGAAACAGCTCCCGATAAGCCGCCCGCCGGGCCGGGGCGCTCCGGCCGATTGCCAGGTAGAGCGCGTGCGGCGTCAGCAGGGCATCGCACTCCCCCTGGGCATTGGCGCGGTAACTGGACCAGCGGTACTCCGCCGGATGCTCGACCATCCCGGCCCGCACCGGGTTCTGTTCGACATAGCGATGGCAGCCCAGCACGTAGGCCTCGTCCTGCATCAGACAGGAACGGAAGCGCCCCTCCCACAAGGTGCCGCTGCGCCGGTAGGTGCGGTTGATGTATTGCACATAACGCTGCCCCAGCGCCTTCATCAGCCCGCCCAGGCCGG
Organism: Pseudomonadota bacterium; assembly: GCA_021783895.1. The sequence continues at coordinate 485 of JAJXTJ010000177.1, forward strand.
CAGCGGATTCCGGCGTCAGCAGCAGGTGCACGTGGTTGGTCATCAGGCAGTAGGCATGGATGGCGCAACCGTGTAGAGCGGCCTGCTCAGCGAGACGATTCAGATAGAAGCAATAGTCCTCGTCGGCGAAAAAACAGGCCGAGCGATTGTTGCCGCGCTGGATCAGATGCACCGGCACGCCCGGCACGAGAATGCGCGCGCGACGGGGCACGGGAACTAGCGGGTGGAATCTACGAGCGGAACGGAATACTCGTAAAGGGTTTCGGGGTCGATATCGATATTTCCCGGCCAAGCCACAGTGCCATTTTCCACAAAGGCCCCTTGAAACGTGTTGCCGGACTGGAGGCGAACCCAAGGTTTTTGATCAATATAGGCAGCCATGTCGAAGCGGCGCCGTTCTCCATTTTCAAATTCAAGAAACAGCGTGAAATCGGATTTCACCGTCACATGAGTCACATCAAGCAACATTACCAATCTCCCTTACTTAAGCGGATCAATACGAAAAGGTTCAACGCCCTCTTTGGCCAACTCCCAATCCGCCTGCAATTCTTCACGATGCAGATCAACCCAGACTTGCACCATACGCAGTTGCCGAGGCGGCAATTCGCCGGCTAACAAGATGCCATCGTCGATGGCAACCGAGGCCCGGTAGCTCTGATATCGAACATGGATATGCGGAAGGTGATGTTTTTCCCTGATCTCGAAAAACATAGAAACTATGATGCCGTAGAACATGCTGATGGTAGGCATGGCTGGCGCTCCTGACGCGAGGGCTACGATCTCAAGTCGTCATTCTAGCACAGGAAAACGTGGTCTGTCCCCTATTATTTCGTTAAAGAAGTTGTACGCCAGGCAGTGGCGCCATGCGTCGGTCGAAGCTGAGCGTATGACTACAGCCCGCTTGGCCAGCCTTGGCGACGATCAGGCAATCGGGAAAGTCGGCACTGCCGGCCTCGAAATAGGCGAGGGCGCACTTCACGGCGGCTGGCGATTCGAGGGCGATACTGACGTTATCGAGCAGGGCGCGCACAGTACGCGCAATGTCCGCGCGTGTAAGTTCATAGCTGCGCGCCAGCGTCCAGCACAGTTCGACCAGCACGATGTCGGCCACGAACAGCCCGCCGTCCTCGTCGGCGTGCGTGTCAAACACAGCCTTGGCGCGTTGGGCCTGTTTTTCATCGTCGCGGGTGACGAGCCGCACCAAAACATTGGTGTCGAGGGCGATCACTTCTGCGCGTGCCGGTTGCGAGCGGCAACAGCGGCGGCAATGCCTTGGTCCATCTCTTCGATGCTGCGTGGTTTGATACCGGGGCGATGCACCAGACCGAACAGATTGTCGGCGCCGCGCGTCAGCACTCGTACCCGCAACGTGCCGTCGTCCTGCACCTCGAAGTCGAGCCGGCTACCCGGCGCGATGCCGGTTTGGTCGCGGATTTCCTTGGGGACCGTGACCTGTCCCTTGTCTGTAACAGTCGCCAGCATGAAAGCCTCCAGCAGTAAACGGGATTCTCACCGATTGTCACAGGTAAGGAATATATAGTCAATGGGTATTGTACTTAATATGTAAGGAGACCTCTCAATCCGCACTTGCACCATCGCAGTTGCTTCGGAGTAAGCGATCATTTGACGCGGGTCTTCTGCGAAATCCCGCCCAATCCAGAGTGCCCTATTCGCCGGGCAACGATCCCGCTTGACCAAAAGCGCGAGTATGAAGTCTCGGTGGTTGCCATGGAAAGAAACGGAAAATGTCTTACGCGATTAATTCTCCAGCACCGTTGGCGACAATCCAATTCCGTGCTGCGCAGACTATGCGGCATTATTTAAAACGGTATGTTTAATTACTTCAGCGGCAATGCTTGCTGCTCGCCGACGGCCTCCCCTGCTGACGGCATTTTTGCCGGACGACCGCGTGGCCGCACCTCGCAGCGCCGTCCAACCATGCGCTCGACCTGATCCAGGAAACGTCCGCTTCCCAGCGGCTGGCCCTGATTCAACGCCAGACGGATATCGGCCAGCGCCTCGTTGTCCAGTTCCGGGCGGAACAAGCTGCGGTAAGCGGACTGCCGTTCCTTCCCGTTTTCGTCCAGGCCCAGATACAGCGCATGCGCTGTCAGCAGATCATCCGGCTGGCCCAATCCATTAGCCCGATAGCTACTCCAGCGGTAGAGCGCCGGATCGGACACCATTGCCGCCCGCACCGGGTTCAACTCGATATAGCGCTGGCAAAGCAACAAATACTCATCGGCATGCACCAGCGACGACTTGTAGCGGCTGTCCCACAAGGTGCCGGTACGGCTGTAGGTCTTGTTGATGTACTGCACATAACGTCGCCCCAGCGAAATGACCAACTGCGCCACCGCCTGCGCGGAGGGCGGCGTCAGCAGCAGATGCACATGGTTGGTCATGAACACATAGGCATGCAGAGCGCAGCCGGATTTCTTCAGCGCCTCACCCAGCCAATCCCGATAGGCCAGCAAGTCCTCATCGGCGAAGAAGCAAGCGTCCCGGTTATGGCCGCGCTGCACCAGATGGACGGGAACGCCAGGCAGGTGAATACGGGGGCGGCGGGGCAAGACGAATCAACCCGCTTGACCACGCAGATACAGCGTGTCTGGCGACAGATCGATTTCTTCACTCCACACCACCGTCCCGTGTTCGACATGCGCACGCATGAACACCCCCGGTTCCTTGAGCGCGGCATACGCTGGAAAGTCAAGATAGGGGCGCATATCGAAACGTCGCACCTCCCCTGTCTCGAATTCGGCCATGATGGAATAGTCTGGCGTCGCCACGACATTGATAACGTCCGGGGTCATTGCCACCTCCTCAACGCAACGGCTCGATCTTGAATGGCGGTTGACCCGTACTTGCCAAATGCCAATCGGCCATCAAGTCATCCTGGTGCAACTCAATCCATGCCTGCACCAGTTTCATCTGCCGGCTGGGCAACTCACCTTCCAGCACTTCACCCCCAGGAATCCTCAACACCGCCTTGAACTCGTTGTATCTGATATGGATATGCGGGTGATGGTCCGTATCGAGAACATCGCCACCAGAATTCCATAGAACATGCCGATCGTCGGCATGGATCACGCTCCGCAAATTCGATGACCTCATTGTAACGTCATTTATTGAGCCTGGCCCCTTTCATTAGTTCTCAACAACCCCTTTATTCCCCTTATTCACCACCAACCAGCCAGCGTAGTCTCCGCTGCTTTTGCCTTTGATCACGGAGGGGCGCTTGGAATTCTGGGTTTTGATTCCGCTTCTGTTCGCCAGCGGTTACCTGCTCGGCCGGTGGCACAACCGGCGTTGGCGGCGGGATCGTATCGCCTGGGCGCAGCGCCGGTTGCAGTCCCAAGTGCTGTCGCTCGAACTCAAGAGCCTGCGTCAGAAAGTGATATCGGCCCAAGGCCGGCGCACCCCGCCAGCCGAACGTCGCCTGGCGAGAAAGCTGCCGACGCTGAAATGGTGGCAGCGGCGACTGATCGCCTGGCTCCGCCTGTGCTTTCCCTGGCTGACGCGCTTCATGCGCTTTACGCCAACCACCTACATCCGCTGGCTGCAAGCCAAGGCGCGCAAAGGGCACGCCGATAAGATCGCCGAAGGCAAGGCACGCGGCCGACCGCCCACCCCGCAGTTCATTGTCGATGCCATCCTCGCCATCAAACGCGACAATCCGCGCTACACCGCTGGACACATTGCGCAAATGATTTCCGGCGGCGAACTGAAATTCCGTATCAGCAAGACAACGGTGGTCCAAATTCTCAAGGCCTACGGCTTCAAGCCTCGTCCGAAGAGCAAGCGGCCGCCGCGCGAGGAAGAGCCAGGCTGGATGGCGACGCTGTACAACCAACACGTCATGGCCATCGACTTCAAGACTGTGCTCGATCTGGCGGGCGATACGCTCTACATCCTGAACCTCATCGACCATGGCCGGCGTGTGCTGCACTGGTCGCGCGCAACCTACCATCCA
>JAJXTJ010000178.1 GCA_021783895.1 Pseudomonadota bacterium
GACCACGCCATCCAGAACGAGTAGTTTTCTGAGTGCCATCTAGCCCCCTGCCTATACTGCGCCGCATGCCTGTATGGCATTGAAAGCGTCTTCGTAATTGACGTCGCGGTTCTTCATGATCACGCCGCAACTGCCATTGACCACGGCGGACCACTCGAGGCCCACCATGGAAAAACCCTGCAGCGGTTCAAAACCCTTTTGCCCAGTCAGCGTCTCCCAGCCCCTGGCCTCCAGCGTAGCCACTGCCATGTTGGCGACACACGAATGCGCCAGCAGGTCGAGCACTTGCGAAGTGATTTCGCTGCCCTCGCGCACGCGATGATCGATCAGGTCGCCCTTGTCAGTGTAGGAGAAAGCCGCCAGCGCTCCCGGCAGATTCATCAATTGGTCCAGATTCATCTTGTCCTCGTTTTTCTGTTAATACAGGGCTTCTTTTACATCCCCGCCAATCCTGGCGTACAGGCTGACCAGCAGGTCATCGCCGATATCGCCAACCTTGGCGCGCATGATGGTCATGACGTCATTGAGCAGTTCCGGCCGGTTCTCGATGAAGGCAAAATAATTGCCGATGTTGCAGACCGTGGCCTGCGCACCGCGAACGATCCAGCCTTGTGCCGGCTTGCATCCGCAATTGCCCGCGAAGGAATCAAAAATCTCGGTCTGCATGTTGACGCTCATGGTATTGGAACGGCAGAGAATCGACGCCATGCGCGCGAACTCCGCGGTCAGGGCGCCCTCGTATGAGAAGCGATCGCCGCGATAGGCGAACTCGCCCGCCGCGATAACTCCCGGTATGGCCATAAGTTGCTTTACGATATGCACCGTCTTACTCCTGCTGATTGTTGTTTGCCGGCGCGGCAGATTGCCGAGTCAACTTAATGCGAATATAGAACCTCCATGCACGAAAACGCAACCACCCCCATGCAATCTGCCAGTTTCAGGAAGCGCCTGGCCTCCATGTTTTACGAGTCCCTGCTATTGACCGCCCTGTTGCTGGTGGCTGGATTTTTCTATATTCCTGTCTTTGGCAGCGTCCAGGGGCCGTTCCAGAAGGCGGTGTTCCAGCTCTATCTGCTCGGCGTGATGATGCTTTACTTCGTGCTGTTCTGGAAACGCGGCGGCCAGACCCTGGCCATGAAAACCTGGCGTATCCGGCTGGTCAGCCTGGATGGCAATCCGCTTTCAACTGCACGCTGCATCATGCGGTTTTCCCTGGCCACACTGGGTTTGCTATGCGCGGGAGCGGGATTTTTCTGGGCGTTTGTGGACCCGGACCGGCAATTCTTGCATGACCGCTTGTGCAAAACCCGGCTGATAAAAACGAATTGAACGGCTGAGCTAGCGTTTCTCCAAACGCTTCAACACATACAGCGAAACGCCCAGGAAAACCATGGAAGGTGCTGCAGCGGTAAACAATGGCGGCCAGTCATTCAGCAGGCCCAGATGGGAAAACAGACGATTGCTCAAATGAAACGCCAGGCCGGCGAGGATGCCAAAAAATATTTTGGTGGCCATCCCGCCCGAACGCGGCGAATGGAATGCAAACGGCAGCGCCAGCAGCATGATTACCGGAATGGCCAGCGGGTAGAACAGCTTGGACCAAAGCGCAATCTCATAACGCGCAGTTTTCTGCTTGTTCTCGCTGAGATGTCTGATGTAAGTGACCAGCGCCGGCGTCGCCATTTTCTCCGGAGAAACCAGCAGCACGCTGAGGATGTCCGGACTCAGCACCGACTTCCATTGCCTGCTGTCTTCATGGGCAACCTTGATGCCATCCTGTGAAAAGCTCGTGTCCGAAACACCGCCCAGTTCCCAATTGTTCTTGCCCTGCCAAATGCCATTCTGGGCGGTCATAACGTGTTCCAGTTCCCAGTCCTGATTGAACTCGTAAACCTTGATGCCGCGCAAGCTGGTATCCGGCAGCACCTCGCGCACATTGATGAATGCATTGCCATCCTTGAGCCACAATCCCGAACGGAATGCCTGCGCCACAACGGATTCGGTGGCGCGCAGTTTCACTCGCTGCGCAGCCTGTTCCGACCAGGGAGACACCAGCTCGCCAACCAGCAGCGCGAGCAGGGCAAAGCCCAGGCCCAGGAGGAAAAGCAGACGGGCAACACGCCAGCCCGAAATACCGGACGCGAGCATGACCGTGAACTCAGAATTCATCACCAGGCGCGACAAGGCAAAGAGGCTGCCGATCAGCGCGGCGATAGGCACGATCTCATACACATGGCCGGGCACGCCCAGCGCAACAAACAGTGCAGCCTGCGCGAAGCCATAGCCGGCATGTCCTATATTGTCGAATTCGCTGGCAAGATCAAAAAAGGCAAACAGCAGTACCAGCGCCACAAATACGAAGCCGACGGACATCACGACTTCCTTCAACAGATAGCGGGCAATCAGATTCATTTCTGCCCCAGCCTGAAATTGAAGGGAATTTCCCGTGTCCTGTAGGCATAGAATGCCAGCAGTGCCGCAATAGCTGGCAAATGTGCTGTCAACAGCCCTGCCATCAACCCCAATTTACCCTGGGCGACCCAGGCCTGGATGATGGACATGAAATTGTGGTAAATGAAATACAGCAACAGCGCCACAATCAAGCCGTAGGAACGCTTTGCGCGCGTGTTGACGTAACTCAGCGGAATCGCCAACAGCGACACGATCAGAAAACTAAACGGTACATTCAAGCGCCCGATCAATTCGCCGCGAGCATCGGGCTCTGCACTTCTCCACAATTGCACTGTGCTGCGCTGACGGTTCTTCTTCGCCCGTTCCTGGGCCTTGATTTCAACCGGGTCCAGGCGAATCCAGTAGCGGTCGAACTGGATCATGCGGTATTCGGCCTGCCCGGGCTCACCTTCATAACGTCGCCCCTTGCTCAGCACCAAAAAACGCGTTCCGTCACTCATTTTCTTCTGCTCGCCCTCGGCCGCCACCACTACGCCGGATTTGCCGCTATCCTTGGACTGCATGAATACATTGCGCACCGTACCGGTAAGCGGGTTCAGGCTCTCGACGAAATACACCCGGTCGCCGCCATGTAACTCGGCAAAAATCCCCGGCGCAACCGCCGAAGTATCGTTGCGGCTGACCAGTTCCGCCTGGTAAACGTCCTTCTTGTTGAGCGCCCACGGAATGATCGCATTGGTAAGCAGGGCCAGAATCAGCGCCATGGGCAAGGCAAACATGAGCATCGGCCTGATCCAGTCATTGAGCGAGAGTCCGGAACTGAACCAGATCGCCATCTCGCTATCACGCCAGTAGCGCATCAGCGTAAGCAGCGCGCCGATGAAGACCGACACCGACAGCAGGATTGGCAGGTAATGCAGCAGACTGAAGCTGAGAAAGGTGAACACCGCTTCGTTGGCAAGTTCACCACGGGCGGCATTCCCCAACAGGCGGATGAACAGCGTCACTAGCGCAATCGCTATCAGAATGATCAGGGAAGCGCCGCTTGAAAGGCTCAGTTCCTGCAGAAGCGCGCGCCGGTAAAGCATGGAAAATGTGGGGAGGTTTTGACTAACTGGTCAGGGTTTGCAAAGATGGGCGCATTCTCAATTCAGCAAGATGACCCATGTCCGCAAAAGATAATGCTCCGAAATTTAGCATAAAAACGGGATCGCCCGAGAAACTGCGCAGCGACTGCATCGTGGTCGGCGTGTTCGACGAACGCAAGCTATCCGCCAGCGGTCGCAGCCTGGACAAGGCCACGGGGGGAAAAATCGGCGCCGCCCTGAAAAGTGGCGACATGGACGGACGTTCCGGCAGCACGCTGCTGTTGCGCGACCTTCCCGGCATTGCCGCCGCCCGCGTCCTGCTCGTGGGCCTTGGCAAGCAGGAAGAGTTCGCGGAAAAAGCTTACCGTGACGCGGTGGCAACTGCGGTCAAGACCATTGGCGGAACTGCAGCAAAGGATGCTCTGATCACACTCGGCGAAATCAAGGTCGGCAAACGCCACCCGGACTGGAACATCGCCCAGGCTGCCATTGTCGCGGGCGACACGCTCTACCGTTTCGATCGCATGAAGAGCCAGCCCGAAAACAACCAGGCCAAGCTGAACCAGATCGGCTTCCTCGCGACGGACGCCGTCGCAGCCAAGGGCTTGAAGCAGGGCGCGGCCATCGCCCAAGGCATGACGCTCGCCCGCGACCTCGGCAATACTCCGTCCAATGTCTGCACCCCGACTTACCTCGCAAACCAGGCCAAGCAACTCGCCAAGACCTATGGCTTCAAGTGCAAGGTGATGGACAAGGCCGCCTGCGAGAAGCTCGGCATGGGTTCTTTCCTCTCAGTTGCCAAGGGCAGCGACAAGCCGCCGATGTTCATCGAACTGCGCCATGATGGCGGCAGGAAGAGCGACAAGCCCATCGTGCTGGTGGGCAAGGCCATCACCTTCGACGCCGGCGGCATTTCGCTGAAGCCGCCAGGCGACATGGACGAGATG
>JAJXTJ010000179.1 GCA_021783895.1 Pseudomonadota bacterium
TGGAATCGTCATCAATAGAGTATTGAGTGGAATTTGCAGCGCTTCCAATGCGGATTCGGCCGCTTTCAATTCAGTACCGAGATTCGCCACTTCCGCCATGATCGCGGAGACGTCCTCACCTTTGGCCTTGGCCATGCCAATTTGCTTGGAGCTGGCGTTGCGTTTGGCCTGCAACTCCTGGGTGCGGGTCTGTAGTTGTTTGCGCTCGCCTTCCAGGCGCTGAAATTCGACGCTGTCCAGCGTATAGCCACGTGCGGCGAGGCGTTGTGTGATGCCGTCCAGATCGTTGCGAAGCAGTTGAATGTCTAACATTATTTTTGCCCTGTTTTCTTGTTGGCTTGTTCATCCAGCTCGCGCAAATGGGTGAGCCGGTCGGCTATTTTGCCTTCCAGCCCGCGCGGGGTGGGTGTGTAAAAGTGCGCATTCACGCCTTCCGGCAAGTAGTCTTCTCCGGCGGCGTAGGCGTCCGGCTCGTCGTGCGCGTAGCGGTAGGCGTGGCCGTAACCCAGTTGCTTCATCAGTTTGGTTGGCGCGTTGCGCAAATGCACCGGCACCTCGCGCGATTTGTCCGCCGCCACAAAGCTGCGGGCGTTATTGTACGCTACATATACCGCGTTGCTCTTGGGTGCGCAGGCCAGATATATCACCGCTTGCGCCAGCGCCAGTTCGCCTTCCGGACTGCCCAGGCGCTCGTAGGTTTCCACTGCATCCAGGGTCAGGCGCAATGCACGCGGGTCAGCCAGGCCGATGTCCTCGCTGGCCATGCGGATCAGGCGGCGGCTGACGTAGAGCGGATCGGCGCCGCCGTCGAGCATGCGTACCATCCAGTACAAGGCGGCGTCGGGATTGGAGCCGCGCACCGACTTGTGCAGTGCGGAAATCTGGTCGTAGAAATTGTCACCACCCTTGTCGAAACGGCGTGCGCCGCGCGCCAGCGTGGTCTGGATGAATTCTTCATCGATGTCGTGACGGGCGGCATCCAGCGCCGCCGTAGCAGCTTGTTCCAGCAGATTCAGCAGGCGTCGCGCGTCGCCGTCGGCGTAGCCGGTGAGTTGGGCGCGTGCGCCCTGGGTGATGGCAATATCCGGATAGACATTGCCCCGCGCACGTTCCAGCAGCGCAGCAAGATCGACCTCTTCGAGGGGTTTGAGCACATATACCTGGGCGCGCGAGAGCAAGGCACTGTTGACCTCGAATGACGGGTTCTCGGTGGTGGCGCCGATAAAAGTAAGCAGCCCGGCCTCCACGAACGGCAGGAAAGCATCCTGCTGGGATTTGTTGAAACGATGCACTTCGTCCACAAACAGCAGCGTGCGGCGTCCCTGGCCCTGCATCATTTCGGCGCGCGCCACCGCCTCGCGGATTTCCTTGACCCCCGACAGCACCGCAGACAGCGCGATGAATTCCATGTCGAAACCATCGCTCATCAGCCGTGCCAGTGTGGTTTTGCCTACCCCCGGCGGCCCCCACAGAATCATCGAATGCGGTTTGCCCGCATCGAATGCAACACGCAACGGTTTGCCGGGGCCGAGCAAATGCGCCTGCCCGATTACTTCAGCCAGTCGGCGCGGCCGCAACCTCTCGGCCAGCGGTGCGCCGTCTTGCGGATGATCGAACAGGTCGGCGTGGCTCACTTGCCGTCGGTAATAACGTCCACGCCCGGCGGCGGGGTGAAATGAAAGTCGCTGGCAGGCAGTACCGGATTGCGTTCAAAGCCGGCGAATTTCAGCACCGTGGTCTGGCCGAAATTGTCTTTGATCTGCATTGTGACCAGCGTGTTTTTGTTGAACCCCATGCGCACGTTCTCAAACGTGCTGTCCTTCTCCTTGGGGCGTGCGTCCAGCCATTCCAGACCGTCACGGCTGCCAGCGTCGGTGATCGTATAAAACTTGTCGATGTCCTTGCTACCAGCTAGTAAGGCTGCCGGACTGCTGCCCAGCGCCTGCCCCAGTTTCTTGATGGTGACTTGCTGCAGGTCCGCGTCATACAGCCAGATTTTTTGGCCGTCGCCCACAATCACTTGTTCGTAGGGTTTCTCGTACACCCAGCGAAATTTACCGGGGCGTGCGAATGCCATGGTACCCGACGACTGTTGGCGCGTATGGCCGCTCTTGTCCAGCACGGTTTGGGTGAAGGTGGCGCGTGCGGTTTGGGTATTGGCGACAAAGGCCTTCAGCGCGTCAGTGCTGGACGCGGCGGCGCTGGCGGAAAAGATCAGGAGGGCGGTCAGAAGACTGAGTTTTTTCATTGGGCTTGAGTCGAATGAGCAGGATGAATGAGATGGACAGGTTTTTCGGTAAATGGTTTGCGCCGATATGCAGACTTCAGCGATATTGACGTGCGTACACGGCCTTTACTCCCGATTTTGCGCCAGGATTTCACGGTTGCCATTGCTTTGCATCGGCGTGACCAGACCGGCCTGTTCCATCGCCTCGATCAGGCGCGCGGCGCGGTTGTAGCCGATACGCAAATGGCGCTGCACGGCAGAGATCGACGGGCGCTTGGTTTTCAGCACCAGCGCCACCGCTTCATCGTACAGCGGGTCGCTCTCGGCATCGCCACCGCCCACCGCACTTTCGCCACTGCCTTCATTGTCTTCCGGGGTGTCGAGTATGCCGTCAATGTAATCCGGCTCGCCCAGCCGTTTCAGGTATTCCACCACTTTATGCACTTCTTCGTCAGCCACAAAAGCGCCGTGCACGCGCTGCGGGTAACCGGTGCCGGGGGGCAGGTAGAGCATGTCGCCCTGGCCGAGCAGGGCTTCGGCGCCCATCTGGTCGAGAATGGTGCGCGAGTCGATTTTGCTGGATACCTGGAACGCAACACGGGTGGGAATATTGGCCTTGATCAAGCCGGTAATCACGTCCACCGACGGACGCTGTGTGGCGAGGATCAGATGCACACCGGCGGCACGGGCTTTTTGCGCCAGCCGCGCGATCAATTGTTCGACGGCCTTGCCCACCACCATCATCATGTCGGCAAATTCGTCGATCACCACCACGATCATCGGCTGTTCTTCCAGTGGCTCGGGGTTGTCCGGGGTCAGGCTGAACGGGTGGGTAAGGGGCGTGCCGGATTTTTTTGCGTCGCGTACTTTCTGGTTGTAACCGGCCAGATTGCGCACGCCCAGCGACGACATCAATTTGTAGCGGCGTTCCATTTCGGCCACGCACCAGTTGAGCGCAGCGGCGGCCTGGCGCATGTCGGTGACCACCGGGGCGAGCAGGTGCGGAATGCCTTCGTACACGGACAACTCGAGCATTTTCGGGTCAACCAGGATCAGCCGTACCTGGCTCGGGTCGGCCTTGTACAGCAGGCTCAGGATCATCGCATTGATCGCCACCGATTTGCCCGAACCAGTGGTACCGGCCACCAGCACGTGCGGCATTTTGGCCAGATCGGCCACCACCGGGTTGCCGGCGATGTCCTTGCCCATTGCCAAAGCCAGCGGGCTGGCCATGTCGTGGTAGACCTTGGCAGAAAGAATCTCGGACAGGCGTACGATCTCGCGCTTGGGATTGGGAATTTCCAGCGCCATGGTGGTCTTGCCGGGGATGGTTTCCACCACGCGGATGCTCACCACCGAAAGTGCGCGCGCCAGATCCTTGGCGAGATTGACGATCTGGCTGCCCTTGACGCCAGAGGCCGGTTCGATCTCGTAGCGAGTGACGACCGGGCCGGGCAGGGCGGCGACCACGCGCGCCTGCACGTTGAATTCGGCCAGCTTGCGTTCGATCAGACGCGAGGTGAACTCCAGTGTTTCGGCCGACAGGCTCTCGACGTGCGCGCTGGCCGCATCAAGCAGATGTAATGGCGGCAGGGGTGAATCCGGCATTTCAGCAAACAGCGGCACCTGTTTTTCCACCTGTACACGCTCGGATTTGATAATGGTGGGCGGCGGGGTTTCGATGATCACTGGCGCGCGGTCTACATTGCGGCGTTTTTCTTCCAGCATCACTTCGTCGCGTTTGTGGGTCGCAGCCTGGCCTACGCGGCGTTCACGCCGTACCGTCCAGGTTTCGATGGCCCATAGCCAGCTGCGTTCGAGGTATTCACCGGTTTTTTCCACCACCGTCAGCCAGGAAATGCCGCTAAACAGGCTCAAGCTTGCGGCAATCAGTACCAGCAGGGCCAGCGTGCCACCAGTAAAACCCAATATCCGCACCACGGCCTCGCCAGCAATCGCTCCTAAAATACCGCCGGGGTGCTCGGGCAGTGCGATATGCAGGCTATACAGGCGTTGTGATTCCAGACCGGCACTGGACAACAGCAATAATACAAACCCGGCACTACGGATATACAGCGAACGGCGGTCGGACGCCTCGGGAACCTCCAGCTTGCGATACCCCCACCAGGTGGCATACAGCGCCAGCACCACCAGCCACCAGGTGGATAGCCCGAATAACGAGAGCAGGATGTCGGCCAGATAGGCACCCAATGT
>JAJXTJ010000180.1 GCA_021783895.1 Pseudomonadota bacterium
ATTGTTTGATTTCCGGGCTGCCCCGGCAGCTAATCATCTGCGCGTAGCTCACACAAAATCCATCACCCCTTGTAACAACCTGAACAAAGACCTATAGTTCTCAAATTGCCCTGAAAATAAGCTCCTCCTGTTATTTGTTGCCGGAAAAACCCCTGGACCGGGAACAGCGCAGTGTTTCTTCTTTACGCTGCGCCGCACGAAACGAACCTCCAAAAAATGAGAATAAACCAAAAATTACTGACAGCTGCCGAAAAAGCACTTAATCACGTTTTCGCACTTCAGTCAGGCACCACCCTCTCCACTCTGCTCACCTCGCGCGAGCACTCCCCGCTGCTGGCCCGCCGCCGGGCTGAAATCATCACCTCACGGGTTCGCATGGTGGCCGGCGTATTCGCCATTCTCACTCCGTTATGGATCATCATAGATTTCCTGGTCTTTCCCTGGCCAATCATGGCGATGCTCGCTGCGGGACGCATCGTCACCTGCATTGCTTTCGCCCTCCTCGCGCTTCTCTGCAAGGGTTCGTCCGACATGCGCATCGCCTACCGGGCGATGGCGACCATGTTTCTCATCCCTACATTGTTTTTTCTTTTTTCCCACCCGCTGTTATCCCACTACGAGATGACCGGCGCTGCGAACGCCATTGCGGCGGGCTATGCCTTTCTGCCTTTTGTGCTGGCGGCAGGGCTGAGCGTATTTCCTTTAACCGTCATTGAAGGATTGGTCTATGCCTCGCCGGTGTTGGCGGCAGAGGCGCTGGCCGCAATAATGCAGCTGGACCTGCTGAGTTGGAGCTCCCATCTCGGCGCATTCTGGCTGTTGTTATTGATTGTTGCAGTTGCGATCCTGGCCGGGATGAGCCAGCTGTCATTCATGGAGGCCCTTGTGGATCAAGGCGCACACGATCCGCTCACAGGCAGCTTCAATCGTTCGAGCGGAATAGACCTGCTGGATGTCCTGTTTAACCTGGCCAGCCGAAATCAGGCCCCACTTTGTATCGCTTTCGCCGACCTGGACAATTTCAAACAGGTGAACGACGTCTTCGGCCATCAGGAGGGCGACATGGCATTGGAAAAATTTGCCAATACCGTGAGAAATGGCCTGCGCAAAAGTGACTTGCTCCTGCGCTGGGGCGGGGAAGAATTTCTCATTGTGCTTCCCAACACCACGTGCGCCGACGCAGTCGAGATGGTGAATCGCCTGCGCCTTCAGGGGTTCGGGTTGCGCCAGGACGGCAAGCCGCAAACCGCCAGCTTCGGCGTCGCCGAATCCGGCTCCGACTCAATCGCCACCTGGGAGGAACTGGTCACCCTTGCCGATCAGCGCATGTACCGCGCCAAGCAGGCGGGAAAAGATACCGTGGTGGGCTGCGTTTAAAACGGCGAGGTCGCAACAACCCCAGCACCAACCAGGGCAACCGCACAAGAAGGAACGATGCCGGCGCAAACCGATAACCCCGCCATTCGTACGCTTGATGCAGCTGGATTTATCCATCTAACATGTATACACTTACAAGTGTATACAAAATGGGGATGTGATCATGAAAACCGCCAAAGTATTCAAGCAGGGCAACAGCCAGGCCGTGCGGCTGCCCAAGGAATTTCGCTTTCAGGACGATGAAATTTTCATTCGCAAACAGGGCGACACCGTCCTGCTGATTCCCAAAAAGGCAGCGCGCTGGCAACACCTGAAAAGCTGCATCGGTAAATTCAAGGGCGATTTCGAGCATGCACCGCAAGCAGCGTTCGAGGAACGGGACTGGCCGCAGTGAACTACATGCTGGACACCAACACCTGCATTTACCTGATGACCGACCGCCACCCCGAGCGCCAATCGCGTATCCTTGCCCGGCTGGAGGCGCTTGCGCCTGACGAAAACCTTGTTCTCTCCAGCATCGTGGCATTCGAACTCAGCTACGGCGCGCAAAAAGGGCGCTGGCGCAAAGCCAACCTCGCCCTGCTCGAAGAATTCCTGCTCGACTTCATCATCGTACCCTTCGATGAAAAAGCCGCCCATACCGGTGGAACGATTCGCACGGAACTGGAGAAGAACGGTCGCCCCATCGGCCCCATGGACACCCTCATCGCCGCCCACGCCGTCAGCCTAGGCATACCGCTAGTCACGCACAACCTTGGTGAATTTTCCAGAGTGCCTGGACTGAAGGTGGAAAACTGGGCGGGAGAATAGCCGCACCTCCCCGGCGGGGAAAGCACCCAGAACACGGGCTTCGCCCACAAGACCGAAATCCCCCTCTGCACCGCCTCGGTTTTCCAAAAGGATCGGGGCCATCGGCAAGGGCCGCTTGAATGCGTAGCCCGTGTACGGCGCAATGCGCTTCGCTTATTGACACCCTACATATAGCCTTAAGCGAATTGCCAAGGAAATACTAAACAGCCGTCTTGTCCCGCTCAATCAGCGCATAAGCCGAGTGGTTATGAATTGATTCAAAATTCTCCGCCTCCACCACATAGGCATCGATCCGCTTATCCGCATTGAGCGCAGCCGCCACATCCCGCACCATGTCCTCGACGAACTTGGGATTGTCGTAGGCACGCTCGGTAACGAATTTTTCGTCCGGCCGCTTGAGCAGGCCATACAGTTCGCATGACGCCTGATCCTCCACCATCCGCACCACGTCCTCGATCCACACCATGTCATTGGTGCGCACCGCCACGGTGACGTGGGATCGCTGGTTGTGGGCGCCATAGCCGGAAATCTTCTTCGAACACGGGCACAGGCTGGTGACCGGGACCACCACTTTCATGGTGAGCTGGTACTTGCCCTTGGCGATTTCGCCGATGAAGGTGACGTCATAGTCGAGCAGGCTCTGCACGCCGGAAACCGGTGCCGTCTTGTTGATGAAGTAGGGAAAGCTCATCTCGACGTGGCCGGACTCGGCCTCCAGGCGCTGCACCATCTCGCGCAGCATGGTCTCGAACGATTCCACCGAAATCTCGCGCTCGTTGCTGTCGCTGTTGAGAATCTCGACGAAGCGCGACATGTGCGTGCCCTTGAAGTTATGCGGCAGATAGACGTTCATGTTGAACATGGCGATGGTGTGCTGCACGCCCCCGCTCTTGTCCGCCACCCTGACCGGATGACGGATGGATTTGATGCCCACCTTGTCGATGGCAATCTGGCGCGAATCCGCGTAGTTCTGCACATCGGCGATGCCGTCTTTGTCACAGACGGGGGCGCTCACATCGCATGTCTCATCGCAGTCGCTCATGAATTTATTCCTTGAATTGATTTAGACCAAGTATAACACCTGGCAATAGTTGAGTAAACCGATAGGTTACTCGGAGACCCCAATCAATCGGGCTCGCACCGCTTTAACAATGCCTTCCCGGTCCAAACCACAGGCCGCCAGCAATTTGGCCGGATCGCCATGTTCGACGAAACGGTCGGGCAGACCGAGTTGCAACACCGGCACCGTCACGCCCCGACTCTCCATGAATTCCAGCACGGCGCTGCCCGCACCGCCCATCACCGCGTTCTCCTCGACCGTGACGAGCAGGTCATGGGTTTGCGCCAACCGTAATACCAACTCCTCGTCCAGCGGTTTGACGAAGCGCATGTTGGCGACCGTGGCCTTGAGTTCTTCGGCGGCGGCCAGTGCGGGCGCAAGCATGCTGCCGAAGGCGAGAATGGCGATTTTTTCGCCCTCGCGCCGGATTTCACCCTTGCCCATAGTCAGCGCCCGCATCTCCTGCTGGATGGCGACACCCGTGCCGCCGCCGCGCGGGTAGCGCACCGCCGACGGGCCATTGTGCGTGAATGCGGTGTAGAGCATCTGGCGGCACTCGTTTTCGTCCGAGGGCGCCATCACCATCATGTTGGGCACGCAGCGCAAAAAGGACAGGTCGAAGCTGCCGGCATGGGTCGGGCCGTCGGCGCCGACCAGACCGGCGCGGTCTATCGCCAGCACGATGGGCAGACCCTGCAGCGCGATGTCGTGGATCAGCTGGTCGTACGCGCGCTGCAGAAAGGTCGAATAAATCGCCACCACCGGCTTCATCCCTTCGCAGGCGATGCCGGCGGCAAAAGTCAGCGCATGCTGCTCGGCGATGCCGACATCGAAATAACGCTTCGGGTATTCCTGCGCGAAGCGCACCATGCCGGAGCCTTCGCACATCGCCGGGGTAATGCCGATCACGCGCGAATCCTGCGCCGCCATGTCGCACAGCCAGTCGCCGAATACCTGGGTGTAAGTGAGCTTGCCGCCAGGCTTGGCGTCCATCACCCCGTCCTCGGGGTTGAATTTGGCGACGCCGTGGTAGCGGCAGGGATCGTCTTCGGCCAGTTTGTAGCCCTTGCCCTTCTGCGTGGCGATATGCAGCAGTTGCGGCCCCTGGCGTTGCTTCAGGTTGTTCAGCGTGGTCACCAGCACGTCGAGGTCGTGGCCATCGATCGGGCC
>JAJXTJ010000181.1 GCA_021783895.1 Pseudomonadota bacterium
CGGCAACAAGCCCGCGATCTTTATCGTTACGCCCGTTCTTCGGGCGGGCAAGGTCATCGGCACCGCCGCCTTGCAACTGGATATGGACAAGCTGACCCGGATTACGGCCGACACCACCGGCCTGGGCCGAACCGGCGAAACGGTGCTGGCGCAACGGGAAAACGATGAGGTGTTGTATGTCGGCCCCTTGAGGCATGTTCCCGATGCGGCCTTCCGCTATCGTGTTCCGGTAAAAGAGGTGGCCAAGCCGATGCAGGCAGCTCTCGCCGGCGGGCATGGCCGGGGCATGACCCAGGACTACATGGGCGTGGGAATGGTTGGCGCCTGGCGCTACTTGCCCGCCTTGCGCTGGGGCATGGTGGTGAAGATGGATACCAGCGAGGCTTTTGCCCCGGCCTATCAGTTGCGCAAATTCATCCTGATTGCCCTGGGTCTGTTGTTGCTGGCTGCCGGGGTAACCGCGCTGTTGTTCGGTCGTGCCCTGGTCGCGCCGATCCGGCAGTTGGTGGTCGCTACGCGCCGGATTGCCGGGGGTGATCTGAGCCAGCGCGCCCCGGTTGAGGGTTGGGCGGAATTGAAGCAACTGGCCGAGAGCTTCAATGAGATGGCCGACCGCATTCACGACGAACAGGCGATGCTGGAGCAGCGGGTGGCTGAACGTACCCGTGATTTACAGGAAAGCAAGGAGCAGTATGACCAGTTGACCGCCCGCATCCCGGTTGGGGTCTACACGTTCCGCATTCGCGCCGATGGCGTTATGGCATTCGAATACGTCAGCTCCCGGTTTTGCGAGCTCTTAAGCGTAGCCGCCGAGGATGTCCTGGCGGATGTCTCAGCCGCTTTTGCCACAGTTCATCCCGATGACCGGGATGAGTTTGTCCGGCTCAATCAGGAAGTGGCGCACACCCTCCAGCCTTTTCTGTGGGAGGGGCGTTTCATGATCAGGGGAGAGCCCCGCTGGTTCCACATTGAATCGACGCCCACTCCGCAGGCGAATGGAGACAGCCTCTGGAATGGCGTCATGAGCGACATTACCGAGCGCAAGCGGTCCGAGGTGGGGTATCGGACCATGCTGAAAACCACCCGGGATGGTTTCTGGATCAGCGACTTGCAGGGGCGGTTCCTGGACGTGAACGATGCCTATTGCGAGTTGATCGGCTATAGCCGGGAAGAGTTGCTGGCGATGGCCATCCCCGACGTGGAAGCATTGGAAAGCGCGGAGGACACCAGGGCGCATATAGAAAAGTTGATTGCCACGGGTTCGGACAGATTCGAGACCCTGCATCGGCACAAGGATGGCAGGCTGCTGAATTTCGAGGTGAGTGCGAATTTCGTGCCCGAAGCGGGCGGCAGAATAATCGTCATTCCTGCGCGACATTACCCTGCGCAAGCTGGAAGAGACCGCGCTGATCGAAGCCAGGCAGGCTGCCGAGGCTGCCAGCCAAGCCAAATCTGAATTCCTCGCCAACATGAGCCACGAAATCCGCACGCCGATGAACGCCATCCTCGGCCTCACCCAGTTGGTGCTGGATGCCGAGTTGACCCAACGTCAGCGAGATTTTCTGGAAAAGACCCACGCTTCCGCCCGTGAGTTGCTGGACATCCTCAACGACATTCTCGATTTTTCCAAGATTGAGGCCGGGCGCATGGACATCGAGCAGGTGCCGTTCCGGCTGGAGGAAACCCTGAGTCATGTGACCGGCCTGTTCGGCTCCCGGATTGAGGAAAAGGGGCTGGAACTGTTTTTCGAAATCGCGCCCGAGGTGCCCGCCGAAATTCTCGGCGACCCACTGCGCCTCGCCCAGGTGCTCACCAATCTGGTGAGCAATGCGGTCAAATTCACCGAGCACGGCGAGATCCACATCAAGGTCGAAACGGCGGAGTGCAACTCCACCACTCAGCGGCTGCGCTTCGCCGTGCGCGATACCGGCATCGGTCTGTCCAGAGTGCAAGCGGAGCGCCTGTTCCAGGCATTTGCCCAGGACGACAGCTCGACCACCCGCAAATATGGCGGCACCGGGTTGGGGCTGGCGATCTGCAAGCAACTGGCAGGGCTGATGGGCGGCGAGATATCCGTTTCCAGCGGCGAAGGCCAGGGCTCTACTTTCGTCTTCACCATTCAGGCCGGTGTCGTTCCATCCCCCGGCAGTGCGCAGCCGCTAGCTGAAGCGGGTGTCCGCTTTGAGACGGCCGAATCCCCGCAGGGTCTTCAGGGGGTGCGCGTCCTGCTGGTGGAGGATAACGTGCTCAACCGGTTGATGGCAGCCGAGTTTCTCAAGCGGCGCGGGGTGTTTCTAACGCTGGCCGGAGATGGCGGCGAAGCGGTGGAGCGGGTAAAAGGCGAGACCTTCGACGCCGTGCTGATGGACCTGCACATGCCCGTCATGGACGGTTTCGAGGCCGCCCGGCTGATCCGCGAATTGCCTCAGGGCGAGTCGTTGCCGATTATCGCCATGACGGCGGCGGTGTTACAGAAAGATAGAGATCGTTGCGCCGCCGTCGGCATGTCGGACTTTATCGCCAAGCCCATCGACCCAGAGGATATGATCAGGGTGCTGTCGAGATGGGTGAAGCCGGATCGTCAAGCGCCCCGGAGCGCGATGGAATGCGGTATCGAAGGGGCCGACGTCCTCAACGCGACTCCGGACGCCGTCAAGACCCATGTCGCGCCAGCGCAGCCCACTGCCGGAGAACCTGCCATCGACAGGGCGGCGCTGGCCCAAGCGCTGAACCGCCTGACACCCTACCTGCAGGAACAGGAACTGATCCCGGTCGATCTGGTGGAATCCCTGCGCAGCCTCGGTCGCTTTGATTATACTGATAAATCCCTTGCACGATTGATCCGGCAGGTAGACCATTTCGATCATGACGGGGCGCTGGCCAGCGTTGTGCAACTGGCGACCGTTCATGGGGTGACACTGGGGAGCGCTGATGTGTAGCCGGATGCAAAATAATCTCAGCCTGAAATGACGACGACACAGAAAAAACCGCTCATCCTGCTGGTGGACGACATGCCCGCCAACCTGCATGTGCTGGTGGCGGCGCTACGCGACGATCACCGCATCAAGACCGCCACCAGCGGTGCGGCGGCGCTCGAACTGGCGGCGCGGGAGGATCGCCCGGACTTGATTCTGCTGGATGTCCTGATGCCGGGCATGAGCGGTATCGAGGTCTTGCAGCGTTTGCGCGATTATCCCGAAACCCGCGATATCCCGGTGATTTTCGTCACTGCCGACACCTCCGAGAAAAGTCAGCTCGAAGGCCTCGACCTGGGGGCGGACGACTATATCACCAATCCGGTGGTGGCGACGGTATTGCGGGCACGGGTGCGCAATCTCCTCCTGCGCAAGCGTACCGAAGCACAATTGCGTCTTGCCGCCCATGTTTTCGAGTATGGTGGCGAGGCGATTCTTATTACCGACAGCAATAATCTCATTGTCGAGGTGAACCCGGCCTTCACTCGTTTGACCGGCTATACGCCAGAAGAAATATGCGGCCAGAACCCGCACATTCTGTCTTCGGGCAGCACCACGCTTGAAGAATACCGGACGATGTGGCAGGCCATCAAGGAACAGGGTTTCTGGCAGGGCGAAATGTGGGATAGACGCAAGAATGGAGAAGCCTATCCCAAGTGGCTCACCATCTCGGTGGTGCGCAACGCACGGGGCAACATCGATTTTTACATCGGCAGTTTTACCGATATCAGCGTGCAAAAGGCCACCGATGAGAAAATTCGTCATATTGCCTACCATGATGCGCTGACCGGCCTGCCCAACAGGTTACATCTGCAAATCAGCCTTGAGCAGACGATTGCTTCGGCCAAACGGGAAAATGAAGAAGTCGCCCTGATGTTCATCGATCTGGACCGCTTCAAGATCATCAACGATACACTGGGACACAACATCGGCGATGGCCTGCTGGTGGAAGTGGCGCAGCGGCTCCGGGCGTGTTTGCGCGAAAGCGACCTGCTGGCGCGCATGGGCGGAGACGAGTTCGTGGTGGCGCTGGCCGGCGACGATGCGGCCAATGCGGTCGTCCAGGTGGCGGAAAAAATCCTCGGCAGTCTTTTCCAGCCCTACCAGATCGATGGTCACGTTCTGCACAGTTCGACCAGCATCGGCATCAGTCTCTATCCGCACGATGGCGACAGCATCGAATTTCTGATGAAAAATGCCGACACCGCCATGTATCACGCCAAGACGATGGGCCGCAACAACTTCCAGTTTTTCAGCCCGGAAATGAACCGATCCAGCGCCGAACGCATGCAGTTGGAAGACAGCCTGCACCGCGCCCTGGAACGCGGCGAGTTCACCATTCATTACCAGCCCCAGGCTGACATTGCCTCTGGCCGGCTGGTGGGCGCGGAAGCCCTGATCCGCTGGAACCATCCCGAGCGCGGAATGGTTTCGCCC
>JAJXTJ010000182.1 GCA_021783895.1 Pseudomonadota bacterium
GAATTCGACGAGTCCGAACTGGCAGACGTGAAGGAGCGTTTCTTCCGCGAAGCAGAAGCCGCCGGCCGCCTGAACCACCCGAACGTGGTCACCATCTACGACACCGGCGAGGAACACGACCTTGCCTACATCGCCATGGAATTGCTCACCGGCCACGATCTGGTGCGCTATACCAAGCCGGACAACCTGCTGCCAATCGAGAAAATCCTCAGCATCGTTGCGCAGGCCGCTGACGGTCTCGACTACGCGCACGCGCAGAAAGTCGTACACCGCGATATCAAGCCGGCCAACATCATGTACGACCCGGACACCGGCGCGGTGAAGATCGCCGACTTCGGCATCGCCCGCGTCAGCAATTCCGGCAAGACCAAGACCGGCATGGTGGTCGGCACGCCGAGTTTCATGTCGCCGGAACAGGTTACCGGCCGCAAGGATCTCGATGGTCGCAGCGACCTGTTCTCGCTGGGCGGCGTGCTCTATCAACTGGTGACGCTGGAATTGCCGTTCACCGGCGAGGCGGCGACGCAGATCATGTACAAGATCGCCACCGAGCCCTATCCCAATCCGCTGGACATGCGCCCGGACCTGAAGAAAACCTGTCCCTGGGTGTCCATCGTCATCAAGCGCGCGCTGGAAAAGGATCGCGACAAGCGCTACCAGACCGGCGCGCAAATGGCGAAGGACCTGCGCGCCTGCATCGTCAAGATGCAGCAGGCCGCGAAGCAGGCCACCGGCCTCACCGGCACCTCACCGGCGGTCTGAGCCGGCGGATTTTTCCGAGTAGCCTGATCTTCCTGCCATTTGACGGACACCGGGTTTTCGAAAGAATAACCCCAACCCCCGAGGTGTCCGATGCGCAAGAAGCCCCAGAAGAAGTCCCCCAAGAGCGCCGGCGGTCGCGGCCGGTATACGCCTGAGTTCCGCCAGGAAACCCTGCTGCTGGCAGTCCGGGCCGGCGCCGCAGAGGCCGCTTGCGGCAACACATTCAAAGAGATACATTGCATGCGTTGAAGTCATTTTAAAAAGGTGATGCAATGGCAATGCTGACAGTACGCAATCTGCCCGACGATGTGCACCGCGCGTTACGGGTGCGGGCCGCTCAACATGGGCACAGCACCGAGGCTGAGGTCCGCGAGATTCTGGCAACGGTGGTCAAGCCGGAGGGGCGTGTTCGCGTAGGTGAGGCCTTGGCGGCCTTGGGCCGCAAGGTCAGCCTGACCAACGAGGATTTCGAGATCTTCGACCAGGTAAAAGACAAGGTGCCCGCCGAGCCGCTGAGGTTTGAATGATCGTCCTCGATACCAACGTCGTTTCCGAGGCGATGAAACCCGAGCCGCATCCGGCTGTGCGGGCCTGGCTGAACGATCAAGTTTCCGAAACGCTATACCTGTCCGGCGTGACGCTGGCCGAACTACTGTTTGGCATAGCGGCGCTCCCAGCCGGCAAGCGCAAGGATAGGCTGGCACAGACCCTTGACGGTCTGATGGGGTTATTCAGGGATCGGGTGCTGCCATTCGATACCGATGCAGCGCGGCACTATGCCGACTTGGCAGTGACAGCCCAGGCTGGCGGGCGAGGATTTCCAACACCTGACGGCTACATCGCTGCGATTGCGGCTTCGCGGGGTTTCATCGTGGCATCACGCGACATGGCCCCCTATGAGGCGGCCGGTGTGCCAGTCATCAATCCGTGGGAAGCATAGCGAGATCCAGATGGCGGCTGGTGACTCCAGTCTCTTTCTACTCGTTCGAGCGGACATCCCTGACGGGCCGCGGCTTTAGCTCAAACGTTCGGCGCCGAGGCGGATTGCGTTGGTCATACCAAGGTGATACCGTTTCACCCCATGAAAGTAGCCATCTCCCTCCCTGATCCGCTTTTCGCAGCCGCAGAGCACATGGCTGAGCAATTGCACGTGTCCCGCAGCCAGCTGTACGCACAGGCCTTGTCCGAGTACCTGGACAAGCGCCAGGAGGCGGTCATAACCCAGAGGCTCAATGCCGTGCATGGGGCCGCCCCGGAAGGCATAGACCCGGCTATCAAAAAGGCCCAGTTGAAGGTTCTGGGCAATGAAGCGTGGTGAAGTCTGGTGGGCTGATCTTGCAGACCCTGTTGGGTCTGGTCCGGGTTACAGGCGGCCAGTCCTGGTCATTCAGTCCAAGCCTTTCAATGAAAGCCGCATTGCCACCGTTATCGTTGCGGTAATCACCACCAATCTCGTGTTGGGTGAGGCGCCGGGTAATGTGCGGCTTTCAAAGTCAGAATCGGGTTTGTCTAAACCTTCTGTCGTCAACGTTTCGCAAGTCATCACCATCGACAAGAGCATTCTCACCGAGAAAGTGAAGTCATTGCCCGGCGCAGTCGTGCAAAGAGTAGATGAAGGCTTGCGTCTCGCGTTGGCGCTCTAACGTCAGTCGGCGCCGAACATTCGTATATGGACTCCGCCCACAAGTAGCGACGACGTATTTCTTTTCCTGACCTGATGGCGGGCTTAGCGCGGAGGCTTCCTATGGTACCTTAATGTGGTACCATTCTCGAATGAAGCGGAAGCACCAAAAGACCCTTGTGGCCATCTTCACGCACCCGGCGAGCGCCAACATCCATTGGCGCGACATCGAAGCCCTATTCATTGCGTTAGGCGCCGAGGTTAGCGAAAGGGAGGGTAGCCGGGTCGCGGTGGTTCTCTTTGAGGAGGTCCGGGTATTCCACCGGCCCCACCCTAGCCCCACCACCGATAAAGGTGCGGTGGCTAGCATCCGTAAGTGGTTAGAACAGCATGGGGTAAAGCCATGAACACCATGAGCCTTGAGGGCTACCAAGCCAAGATCGAGTACGACGCCGAGATGGATATGTTCCGGGGAGAAATCCTTGGCCTAAGCGGTGGCGCAGACTTCTATGGGCGCAATCCCAAGGAGCTTCGTGCGGAGTTCAAGAAATCTCTCCACGTCTTCCTGGAGGTCTGCCGCGAGAAGGGCATCGAGCCGCGTCGCCACTATTCCGGAAAATTCAATCTTCGTATCTCGCCTGAGTTGCATGAGCAACTTGCCATCGTCGCGCAGGCTGAAGGCAAGAGTATTAATACCCTGGCGCAAGAAGCGCTGCAGCGCGTAGTGGTGTGACGCTGGGCTAACCCTTCCGTAAGAGACTTCCCGTTAACCCCACCTGAATTTCGAGGATGAGCGCCTTGCCGGCAGGATTAATGGGTACTGTCGCGCACACCGGAATCTGCGCGGCGGTAACAAACCGTCAGTCTTGGGTGGACGTCAACAGGAATGCTGGCAGTTCATTCCGAACGGAATGCAGGGAAAATGCGGGCGTCGTCAGAACCACGACACCCGCCATATTTTTACTGCTTGGTGACCGGTTCCGGGTGCTGCTGGCCGGCTTCAACCTTCAGTTCACCGAAACGCTTTTCGTAGGCGCCGATAACGTTCTGCAGCAGCAGGTGCAGACGCTTGGCTGCGTACGGGTTGAGTACAACGCGATCGGAAAGCTGGATCGTCATTTCTTTCTGGCCGGTGTGCCATGCCTGGTTGGTACCGAACAACAGGGTGACTTCCTCGCGTGTGCTCGCCACGTTGCAAACATTGGCGTAAGTGCTGCGCATGTTGGTGTCGTCCCATTTGATCTTGGGCAGCGCCGCCGGCTTTTTGATATCGGTCACAATACTTCTCCTTGTTGACGTTAACTGACTGAGTTAATTGGTATTACCGCTCAGCACGGTGGGCCGCCATAATGTCGGGTTTCACCGGCCAAGTCCATCCTCGAGTGCTTCCCTCGCCAGCATCACCGGCAAAATTGCGATAATGCTCTTCCGGTCATAACGGATCCCCCACCATGCACCGCATCATCGCGCCGCTTGTACTTGCCGGACTGTGTACCGCCGGCGTGAGCAACGCTGCCACCCTCGATTATGGCCAGGATGAAACCTTTCCCGGCTTCTCTGCCATCCAGCGCGGCAAGGGCCTGTCCCTGCACAAGGACAACTACATCCTGCCGGCGACCTGGAACCGGGAGTGGAACGGTGCGGCGACAGAAGCCATCTTCCAGCTGAGCGTCAAGCAGCGATTGCCGGTGAACAATCTCTACTTTGCCTACACGCAAAAATCATTCTGGCAAGCCTACAACCACAAAATTTCGGCACCGTTCCGCGAGGCCAACTACAACCCGGAAGTGTTCTACCGCTGGTTACCGGGCGACGACATGTTCCGGCGCTGGCATCTCGACCGCTGGGGGTTCGACGCCGGCATCGAGCACGAATCAAACGGCCGCACCTGGCCGGAATCACGGAGCTGGAACCGTGGCTATTTTGCACCGTTTCGCTCCTCTACAGAGGGCAACAGCCTTTGGTACCTGAAGGCATGGTACCGCTTCCCGGAAAATCAAAAGAACGACGCGAC
>JAJXTJ010000183.1 GCA_021783895.1 Pseudomonadota bacterium
CGCGCCACCCCGAAAACCCAAAGCGCCCTGCTCGAGGCGATGGAGGAGAGCCAGGTGACGGTCGAGGGCGAAACCCGCCCTCTGCCCGAACCGTTTTTCGTCATCGCCACGCAGAATCCGATGCACCAGATCGGCACCTTCCCCCTGCCGGAATCGCAGCTCGACCGATTCCTGATGCGGATCGATCTGGGCTACCCGGATGCAAAGTCGGAACGCGCCCTGTTCCAGGGTAGCGACCGCCGCAGCCTGATCGCACAGATGAAACCTTGCTTGGAAGGAGGACAACTGGCCGCACTGCAGGAAAGCGTTCGCACTGTGCATGTTTCCGCAGCCCTGCTCGACTACCTCCAGGCCCTGCTCGAATTCACCCGGATTTCTCCGCTCTACGATTGCGGACTGTCGCCGCGCGCCGGCCTGGCGCTGCTGCACAGCGCGCAGGCCTGGGCATTGATGGAAGGCCGCGACTACGCCATGCCGGAAGACCTCCAGGTGGTGCTGCCCAGCGTGGTCGGCCATCGGCTACGCTTCGCCCATGGCGAAACGGGCGCCGAACCAGCCAGCCCCGCCCAGGGCCTGCTCGACGCCGTCGCCATTCCCTAGGAGCCTGCAAGAGTCATGGCGTTTCGACTCTTCAACCGCCCGGTGTGGCGGCGGATTTTTAACCGGATCGATGTGGAGCACGGGCCGATCACCCTCGACCGCCAGCGGATTTTCATCCTGCCCACGCGCCACGGCCTGATGTTCGCCGTGGTGCTGCTGCTGATGCTGATCGGCTCGATCAACTACACCCTGAGCCTCGGCTTCGTTCTCACCTTTCTGCTGGGAGGGATGACGCTGGTCGCTATCCTGCACACCTACCGCAACCTGGCCCAGCTCACGGCAAGCGCCGGCAAAATGACACCGGTCTTCGCCGGGCAGCAGGCCAGCTTCACCCTCTGCCTGAACAGCTCCGGCACCACGGAACGATATGCAATCGGGATGATGTTCGAAAAACAGCTGCCACAGTTCGTGGACATCCCCGCCGGCGAAACCGTGACCACCGCACTCACGCTGCCAGCCCTGAAACGCGGCATCTTCCGGCCGGGTCGATTCACCCTGTTCTCCCGATTCCCGCTGGGCCTGTTCCGCGCCTGGTCGAAGCTCGACCTGGATCTGGCCTGCATCGTCTACCCGCAACCGGATAACGCCGCGCTACCCGAGCCTGCCGGCATCCAGGGCCGTGGCGGCAAAACAATCACCGCCGAAGGCGGCGACGACTTTCGCGGAATGCGCCCCTACCACCCCGGCGATTCGCTGCGCCACGTCGCCTGGAAGGCCGTGGCGCAGGGGCGGGGGATGCTGACCAAGCAGTTTCCCGGCCTGGCTCTGCCCGAGCTCTGGCTGGATTGGGACGACCTCACCGGCATGGCCACCGAGGCGCGCCTTTCCCGCCTGTGCCGCTGGGTGCTGGACGCGCAGAATGCAGGCCTGTACTACGGCCTGCGGATTCCCGGCACCATCGTGGCGCCAGGCAACGGCGAGGCACACCAGCGCACCTGCCTGGAAGCGCTGGCGCTGTTTGGGATCAAGGCCCCGTAAGTGCGCGTCCGGCTAAAACTTGGTAACAACACCTGGCTGCTGGCCGCGATGGCGCTGGCCATCGCCCCGCACATTCCGCGCCTGCCCGCCTGGATCACCCTGCTCTGCCTCGGGGTGGGTGCGATGCGCCTCGTCGGGGTTCGCCTGCCTGCCCGCTGGCTGCTGATCACGCTTGCCGTTGCCACCGCAACGGGCATTTTCGCCAGCTACCATACGCTGCTCGGGCGCGACGCCGGGGTCGCCCTGCTGGTCGCGATGCTGACCCTCAAGCTGCTCGAATCCAGAACCTTGCGTGACAGCATGGTGGCCATTTTCATCAGCTATTTCCTGGTCATCACCCACTTCCTTTATTCCCAGTCCATCCCTACCGGCCTGTACCTGCTGGTGGTAGTGCTGGTCATCACCACCACCCTGATCGGGCTTAACTATCCGGGCAGGCAAATGGAACCGCGCAAGCAGCTGCGCCTTGCCGCCGTACTGCTGGGACAGGCCGTGCCGGTCATGCTGCTGCTGTTCCTGTTCTTTCCGCGCGTGCCGGGCCCATTGTGGGGCCTGCCCAGCGATGCCTACGGGGGAATGACGGGGCTGAGCGACAGTATGGCGCCCGGCAGCATCAGCAAATTGAGCCAATCTGACGCGGTCGCTTTCCGCGTGGCTTTCGATGGGTCGCCACCCAAGCCGGAGCAGCGCTACTGGCGCGGCCCGGTGCTGGATTTTTTCGATGGGCGGAGCTGGTCGGCCACGGCAGCCTCTGACCCAAAACCAGCCAGCATCGAAGCAATCGGCGATCCGGTCAGCTACACGCTGACGCTCGAGCCGCACAACAAGCGCTGGCTGCTCGCACTGGACCTGCCTGCCAAACTGCCGCCAGCCAGCCATCTTGGCGCCGGTTACGAGCTCCTCGCCAACCAGCCGGTGAGACAGCGCCTGCGGTATCGCGCAATATCCTATCTCAATTACCGGGCCGGTCTCAATCCGGATGCGTCAGAAATAAGGCGCTCTCTGCGGTTACCTTTTTTCGGAAACCCCAAGACACGGGAAATGGCGAATGTCTGGAAGCGCACCGCAAAAGACGATAGAGAAATCGTGCGTCGCGCCCTGGAAATGTTTCGAAGCGAGGCCTTCTTCTATAGCCTCACCCCGCCACCGCTCGGGGCCGATTCGGTGGACGAATTCCTGTTCGATACCCGGCGCGGTTTCTGCGAGCACTATGCCGGCAGTTTCGTATTCCTGATGCGCGCTGCCGGCGTGCCGGCACGGGTGGTGACAGGCTATCAGGGCGGAGAATTCAACCCGTTCGGCCATTACCTGATCGTGCGCCAGTTTGATGCTCACGCCTGGGCCGAAGTCTGGCTCAAGAACCGGGGTTGGGTACGCGTTGACCCGACTGCGGCAGTTGCCCCGCAACGGGTAGAATCCGGCCTGGCGGCCGCGCTTCCGGCAGGCGAGGCAATTCCCCTGCTGGCTCGGATGGATAGCGCCTGGCTGATGCAATTGCGGATGTCCTGGGATACGCTGAACAACGACTGGAACCAGTGGGTGCTGGGCTACGGGCAGGAGCGGCAGTATGACTTGCTGTCGCGCCTGGGGTTCGAGATGGCCTCGTGGAAAGAACTGGCGGTCGGCTTGGCGGCGAGCGTTGGGGCGCTGCTGCTGGCATTTTCCGGCTTCATGCTGTGGCGGCGCGCCCCGGTTGAGGCAGACCCGACCGCTGCAATCTATCGCCGCTTTTGCCGCAAGCTGGCGCGCGCCGGGATTGTCCGCCAACCCAGCGAAGGCCCGATGGACTTCGCCACACGAGTTGCAGCAATGCGGCCCGACCTGGCAACACAAGTAGCAGAAATCAGCGATCTCTACATTGTATTACGCTACCGGCCGGACGCGCAGCCCGGCTCGTTGCGGCACCTCAAAAAACAGGTGGACGCTTTCCGGGTTTAGCGAAATAATCGGCGGTGCCGCAAATCGCGCCGAAGAAACCGTAGGAGCACCGCTCGCGGTGCGAGCTGCCGGTGCCAGATTCGGCCCGGCAAGCGGGCCTCCTACGAAATTACTCGCCTCCCGTGTGTTTCGTGGGGGGGTGACAGATGGAATCACCATCCTTTACAAATTCTTCAACCTTGCTTCGAACTCCTCAACCGGCACGGGTCTGCTGAACAGGTAACCCTGATAAAGAGTACACCCATGCTGTGCCAGAAATATGCGCTGCTCTTCCGTCTCCACACCCTCGGCAATGATTTCCATCCCCAAGTTGTGGGCCATGCCGATGATGGTCTGGACGATCGTCTTGTCGGTGGATTTCATGCCGATGTTACGCACGAAGGACTGGTCGATCTTCAACTGGTCGAGTGGCAGTTGTGACAGATAGGAAAGCGATGAATAGCCGGTGCCGAAGTCATCCATGGAGAAGCGCACTCCGCGCTCCCTGAGCGCCTGCATCTTGACGATGGTGTCCTCGATGTTGTCCAGCACCAGGCTCTCTGTCAGTTCCAGCTTGAGTCTATGCGGATTGGCGCGTGTGTGTTCCAGCACTGCCAGCACCTGGTCCACGAAATCCGGGTGGTGGAACTGCCGGGCGCTGACATTAACCGCGAGACTAAGGCCGGCCATTTCCTTCCGGGACGCCCAAACCACTAGCTGTGCGCAGGCGGTTTCCAGCACCCACTGACCGATGGGCAAAATCAGTCCGGTTTCCTCGGCCAGCGGGATGAACTCCAGGGGCGAGACCAGGCCGCGTTGCGGATGCTGCCAGCGTATCAACACCTCGGCCCCATAAATACGTCCGGTTTGGTCCACCTGCATCTGGTAATAGAGTCTGAACT
>JAJXTJ010000001.1 GCA_021783895.1 Pseudomonadota bacterium
CGGTATCGGAAAATGCAACCGCACCGGCGGAACGCGTGCCGCCATCGAGGAAAGCCATTTCTCCAAAGAAAGCCCCCCGGCCGAATGTGCCGAGGTGATGGCTCTGCTTTTCGGAAATCTGAAGCATGAGGCGCACAGCGCCCTTTCTTATCAGGAAGAGTTCGTCGCCGGGATCTCCGTGCTTGAAGATTTTGTCCCCAACCTTGCAGGAACGCTTTTCCATGCACTGCTCCAGTGCGGCAAGCGTTTCCGCCTTGCGGCCCTTGAACAATTCGATCTCGTTGAGTCCGAGCGCCTCTCGTTCGCCAAGCTCGCAAACCGCGCCCTCAAGGATGCGATCCTCGACCCATTCCAGCGCATCGTCGAGTTCGCCGAACACGCGCACCGGGCTTTCCGGGCGCACGAGGCCGACCTGATCGAAATACTGCTGCATGTCTTGGCCTGAAGGCAGGTTCTGCGGCAGATGGCTCAAGATGAGGAAACCGTGGCGCTCAGCAAGCATATCCTTGACCTGATCCAGCATGTGGGCGGCGGTGACATCGACGGATTGCACGCGACGCATGTCGAGGATGACGTAGTCCCGTGTCTTCAGTTCAGGCTCCAGCGCCGAGTAAAGCTGGTTGGTGGTGCCGAAGAACAGGCTACCCTGAAGTTCGATGACAACGCCGCACTCGCCGCGTGCAACGAGAATTTCCATTTCTTCGTGTGTCCGCACCCGTTTCGAAAAAGTTTCGTGGCAGCTAGCCTTGCGGCGGACGACGGCGCCGCCGATCTGCTCGCGGATGAAGAGGAGCGCTGCCAGCACAATACCGGTGCCCGACGCCGCGATCAGGCTCACGGTCAATGCCGTGGCGACGACGGCGGCGATGACGGCGAAGTCGAGTATCGTGGAGCGCTGCTTGAGGAACTGGAAGCTGTGGCGGTCTATCATGCGCACGCCGACGACAATCAGGATCGCGGCGAGCGCCGCCACCGGCACCCAGGAGATCATCGCGCCGAGCACAAGGAAGGCGATTAACGCCAGCGCGCCTTCAAAGACACCCGATAATCTGCTCACCGCACCGCTGGACATATTGACCAGCGTCGCGCCCATCTGGCCGGCGCCGGGGATGCCGCCGATCATGGCGGAAGATACATTGCTAATGCCTTGGGCGATCAGTTCGCGGTTTGAATTGTGGCGCGAGTGCGTCAGCGCATCGAGCACCATGCAGGTCTTCAGTGTGTCGATGGAAAGCAGCACGGCCAGCGTCAGCGCGGGAACTGCAACGTACTTGACCTGGTCGATGCCAATATCGCCCATGGCGTGCCAGCGACCCGCCATGGCATCGGCAAAACTGCCGCCAGCGCCAAGCGAGCCGACGACGAAGGGGTTACCTTGAAGCGTGAGCAGGGCAGGGTCCGCCAGCCCGAGTCCGAAATAGGTGAGCACCCCCGCCAACAGTGCGAGAATAGCTGCCGGCACGACCCGCGTGAGCCTCGGCGCGACAAGCATCACCCCTATTGTCACCGCGCCGACGATTATGCTTTGCCATTTCCAGAATCCTTGCATGGCGAGTGATCCCCAAAAATGCGTACCCTTAGGCGCGCCGAGGAATATAGGTACCTGGCTGGCGATGATGGTAAGGCCAACGCCGGACAGGTAGCCGCTCACCACGGGATAAGGCATATATTTGATCAACTGCCCGAGACGCACCGTGCCAAAAAAAATCTGCAACAAGCCTGCCAGGAATCCCAGCATCGACACCATCAGCAAAGCGGTCGCGATGTTGCCGCCGCCATGCATAAACTCGATGACAAAGGCCGATAGCACGGCGGCGGCGGGAGCGCACGGGGCGGTGATGAGCCGGTTGGTGCCGCCCAGTGCCGGAGCGATAAGGCCGAGGGCGGTCACGCCGAGAATGCCCGCTAGGGCGCCCTGCGCCGCGTAGGAGGCGCCCAACGGCGAATAGATGGCGACACCGAAAGCGATGGCCGAAGGTAGCGCAACAAGCATCGCGGCAAGACCGCCCCAGAAATCCCCCGCTTCAGGCTTAGGTAATTTCATGGTTCATGCCTCCATTTCACAGTTGGCCCATCCTAAACTCATCCGCAGGCTTGCACGCCCCCGCTCAGACTCATACCCCATTGGACAAGGCTGTCCTCTGCGGTAAAATCAAGTTTTTCTTATATTGTATTATTGTATTGTCACCCATGTACCTTTACATCATCGCAATCGGCTGGGCCTACGTAGTCCTCTTGATGGCCGTGACGGCAAAAAGCTTCATCTCCGGCGCGCTGACTTTCATTTTTTACGGCTTACTGCCTTTGGGGCTCGTGTTCTATATCGTCCTGCAGCGGCTCAGGCGCTCACACATTGCCGCCCAGGAGCACCTCGGTCAGCCAGATCGAGCCGATCCCCAGCCCGATCAGGAGCGCCTGCTGTAGCGTGACAAGCAACTCCGGACGCTTGTGCAGGCCAGGAATCAGATCCGCCACCGCCACGTAGATCATGCTCGCTGCGGCGATAGCCAGGCAAAACGGGATCCAGTCGTGCATCGATTGCAGCATGAAGTAGGCCAGCACGCCACCCACCACAGTCGCAATACTCGAAAGCAGATTGAGCAGGAACGCCTGCTTCTTGCTGTAGCCGGAGTGGAGGAGGATCAGAAAATCGCCCACCTCCTGGGGAATTTCATGGGCGATGATGGCCAGCGCAGTCACCACGCCAATCCGGAAATCGGCCAGGAACGCGGCTGCGATGATGATGCCGTCGACGAAATTATGAAAGGTGTCGCCCACCATGATCATCAGACCGCTACGGCCATGGTCGTTGTCGTGATTGTGAGCCGGGACGTCGTGAGCCTCGCAATGAGCGACATGGCAATGCCGCCACAACACCAGTTTCTCCAGCACGAAGAACATCAGGATGCCGAACAGGATGGTGGCCGCGGTATGATCGATGCTCTTGGTCAGCTCGAAAGCGTGCGGCAAAATTTCCAGAAATGCCGCCCCGAGCAAGGCGCCAATGGCATAGCTGACCAGCAGCGGCACCCACTCGGCACGCGCCGACATGGCGAACAATGCCGCCACGCTGATGCTGAGGGCGCCGCCGAACAGGCTGGCAAAGATGATTCCGGTCAGAGTGGACATAAGCTCGTCATTATACGGGATAACCCCGATCAAGCCAGCCAGATCAGCGACGCCATGCGCCCGGTGGCGTGGTCGCGCCGGTAGGAGTAGAAGCGTTCGGCATCGGTGAAGGTGCACAGGCCGCCGCCATACACCCGCCTCACCCCCACCCGCGCCAGGCGCTGGCGTGCCAGGAGATAGATATCCGCCAGCCATTTTTGAACGCCGGGCTCTGTATCGCCCGCAGAACAACCCTGTAGGTCGGCCTTCAGGCCGGCATGTCGGGCTAAAGCCCGACCTACACAAGGCACAAAAGCCTTTGCGGCCTCCGGATCGTGCGCCATGAACGCCTGCCGCACCTCGTCGCCGACCTCGAAGGCCTGCGGCCCGATCGCCGGGCCGAGCCAGACCAACAGCCGCTCCGGTGCGACGTTCATCGCCTGTACCGCCGATTCCACCACGCCGCCCGCCAGCCCGCGCCATCCGGCGTGGGCTGCGGCCACCACCGTACCGGCTTCGTCGCACAACAGCAGGGGCAGGCAATCCGCCGTCATCACCGCGCAGATTGCACCGGCCTTCCTGGCGACGGAAGCATCGGCATCCGCCACGCCGACCGCACGGTCGGCATCCGCCACGATATTCCCATGCACCTGTTTCAGCCAGACCGGATCGGCGGGAAGAATCTCACGCAACAAGGCCCGGTTCCGCGCCACGGCAACCGGGTCATCGCCGACGTGGTTACCCAGGTTGAGGGAAGCATAGGCGCCCACGCTCACCCCGCCATCACGGGTGGTCTGCCAGGCGCGCACATTGGCCGGCGCCGGCCAGTCGGGAATGATCCCGAGTTCATTCATGCCGCAGAATTGTCAGCAAAACGGCCATATCTTTCGGCAGGTCTGTCCGCCATTCCATCAATTCGCCGCTGACCGGGTGGATCAGCCCTAGCCTTTCAGCGTGCAAAGCCTGCCTCCCCAGCGTCTTGACCGCATCACTCAACAGCGGCGGCAGGTTCAGCGGTCTGCCGCCATAAACCGGGTCGCCCGCCAAGGGATGGCTGATGGATTGCATGTGCACCCGAATCTGGTGCGTGCGGCCAGTTTCCAGGCTGCAACGGATCAGGGTATGGCGATCGAACTGCTCCAGCACGGCGTAATGCGTTACCGCCGGTTTGCCGTTATGGACTATCGCCATTTTGACGCGCTGGCTGGGATGTCTGCCGAGCGGTGCGTCCACCTTGCCGTCACGAGCCAGCACCCCCTGTACCACCGCCAGGTAATCGCGCTTCACGCTGCGGGCCTGAAGCTGGCGCACCAGGTCGGTCTGCGAGGTCAGGGTTTTGGCCACCACCAGCAGGCCGCTGGTGTCCTTGTCGAGACGGTGGACGATGCCGGCGCGGGGAATGCACGCAAGCTGCGGCGCATGGTGCAGCAGGGCATTCAGCAGGGTGCCCTGCCAGTTGCCGCTGCCGGGGTGGACCACCAGCCCGGCCGGCTTGTTGACCACCAGCAGCGCATCGTCTTCATACACGATGTCGAGGGCGATTTCTTCCGCTGCATACGGGGTTTCGGAGGGATGCAATTCCGGCTCCACCCTCACCTTCCCGCCGCCCCACACCGCCTGCTTGGGCGCGACACACCGGCCATCGAGCGTGACGCGCTTCTCCTTGATCCAGGTTTGCAGGCGGCTGCGGGAATAATCCGGCAACAGCTGCTGCAAGGCCTGATCGAGACGCAATCCAGTCATTTCTGGCGGAATTGTCAAGTTGATGGGGGCCGGATTTGGGTTATAATCTGGCGGATTACCACTTGCGCCCTGCTGGGCATCGGATATTGTCATGAGGCTTAGTTTAGCGTTAATTCTTGCATTGTTGATAACCGGCTGCGGCCTGTTGCCGGAAGTCCAGGATGAAACCAAGGCCTGGTCGGCACAAAAACTCTACACTGAGGCCATGGATCAAATGGCCGACAGCGGTTATGAAAAAGCCATTCAGTACTTTGAAAAGCTGGAGGCGCGCTATCCTTACGGTCGTTATGCGCAGCAAGCCCAAATCGAAATCGCCTACGCCCACTACAAGGCGGACGAACCGGCCTCCGCCATCGCCGCCTGCGACCGTTTCATCAAACTCCACCCCAACCACCCCAACGTGGATTACGTTTATTACCTGAAAGGGCTGGCGAACTTTAATGACGATCTGGGGTTGTTCGGCGCCGTGACGGAGAAGATTGCCGAAACTTCGGATACCCTTGCTCCCCTTGCCAGGCAGGACATGAGCGAACGCGACCCGAAAGCATCACGCGAAGCCTTTGAATCCTTCAAGGAGCTCACGACCCGCTTCCCCGATAGCAAATATACGCCGGACGCCATTGCCCGTATGAAGTACCTGGTCAACGCTCTCGCCTCGCATGAAGTTCACGTGGCTCGCTATTACTACCGACGCGGCGCTTACGTTGCCGCCGTCAACCGCGCCCAGTACGCGATGCAGCAATATCCGCAGGCACCCGCCACCGAGGAGGCGTTGACCATCATGGTGAAGGCCTACGATGCGCTCGGCATGAATGATCTGCGTGACGACGCCCTGCGCGTCATGCAAAAGAACTTCCCCAACAGCCGCTACTTCGCCATCGCAAAGAAGGCGGAAACGCCGTGGTGGAAGCTCTGGTAATCAGATTCGGTTAGATCGCAGCTTCGTCGGTTTCGCCGGTGCGGATGCGCACCACCTGCTCCACGCTGGTGACGAAAATCTTGCCGTCGCCGATCTTGCCGGTGCGTGCCACCTTGATGATGGCATCGAGAGCGGCCTCCACCTGGCTGGACGCAATCACCAGCTCGATTTTGACCTTGGGCAGAAAATCGACCACGTACTCGGCGCCTCGGTAGAGTTCGGTATGCCCTTTCTGCCGGCCAAAGCCTTTCACCTCGGTCACGGTCAGGCCGGTCACGCCGATTTCGGATAGCGCCTCGCGCACTTCGTCGAGTTTGAACGGCTTGATAATAGCTTCAATCTTTTTCATTTTCCACTCCCGCTTGTTGTGAACCCTATTCCAGCCAGGGACGATACTTCGATGTAATCGGATAGCGCCGGTCCTTGCCGAAGCCGCGCGGCGTAACCCGCACTCCGATCGGTGCCTGGCGCCGCTTGAACTCGTTGTTATCGATCAATTTTACTACGCGACGCACATCCTTTTCGGCGTAACCTTGCGCGATAATGTCATGCGGGCACAAGTCGTGCTCGACATAGGCTTCCATGATGGCATCCAGGATATCATACGGCGGCAGGGCATCCTGGTCGGTCTGATTATGGCGCAGTTCGGCGGATGGCGCACGGGTGATAACGCGCTCCGGGATCACCTCGCCCAGGCTGTTGCGATAGCGCGCCAGGCGATACACCATGGTTTTCGGCACGTCCTTCAATACCGCGAATCCACCGGCCATGTCGCCGTACAACGTGGCATAGCCCACCGCCATTTCGCTCTTGTTGCCGGTAGTCAGCACAATCGAACCGTATTTGTTGGACAGCGCCATCAGCAAGATTCCCCGGATACGGGCCTGGATGTTCTCTTCGGTGGTATCGAGAGGCAAGTCGTCGAACTCTTCCGACAGGGTTCTGAGAAAAGCGTCGAATGCCAGCTTGATCGGCAACTCGCTGTAGCGAATCTGCATCCGTTCCGCCATGATCCGCGCGTCCTGCAGGCTGATGTCGGCAGTGAATTCAGACGGCATCATCAACGCCTGCACCCGTTCCACACCCAGCGCGTCCACCGCTATCGCCAGCGTCAGCGCGGAGTCGATTCCTCCAGACAGGCCCAACACCACGCCGGGAAACCCATTTTTCATGACATAATCATGCACGCCCAGACACAATGCCTGGTAAATGGACGCCTCGGCCGGCAACTGCGGAACACTCTCTCCCGGTTGCGGCTGATCCTTCACAAGCTCAAC
Organism: Pseudomonadota bacterium; assembly: GCA_021783895.1. Next base: position 7,048 of record JAJXTJ010000001.1, read on the forward strand.
GATGCGCAATGCTTCTTCGAAAGCCGGGAGCTGATGCACCAGCGCGCCCGCGCCGTCCATAACGAAAGAAGCACCGTCGAATACCAGTTCGTCCTGACCGCCGACCAGATTGACGTAAAAAACCGGCAAACCGCACTCGCCGATCCGCTCGCGCACCGCATGGTAGCGCGTAACCTGCTTGTTCATATGATAGGGAGAGGCGTTCAGCACCAGAATCAGGTCCGCGTTGGCGTTGAGCGCGCAGGTGGCGGCACCTTCTTCCCAGATATCGGCGCAGATGTTGATGCCGAATTTGATGCCATCGACATCGAATACGCACGGCTCGGCACCGGGCGAGAAATAGCGCACTTCGTCAAAAACGGAATGGTTAGGCAATATCTGCTTGTGGTAGGAGCTGACGACCTTGCCTTCACGCAGCACCGAGGCGGCGTTGTAGCGCTGCCCATGCACCTGCTGTGGATGACCGATCACCAGGGTAATCCCTTGCGTTTCCCGTGCCAGGCCGAACAGGGCCTGATCGCAAGCGTCATAAAACCCATCGCGCAGCAGCAGGTCTTCCGGTGGATAACCGGTCAGGGACAGCTCCGGCGTCACCATCACCTGCGCGCCCGCTGCCTTGGCTCGATTGGCATAATCGCGGATTTTCGCAACGTTGCCGGCGATGTCTCCGACCGTGCAGTTGATTTGCGCAATGGCGAGTTTCATGTATTAGCTATCAGCTTTCAGTTGTCAGCCGTCAGTTCGTTTGGTGGCGGCTTTAACTGATCACTTGCGACTGAAGTTGGCAATGGCCTCAACCACTGCCTCGCCCAGGCCGGCGGGCGATTTCGCCACCACCACACCGGCCGCTTCCAGCGCGGCGATCTTGTCCGATGCCAAGCCCTTGCCGCCGGCGATGATCGCGCCGGCATGGCCCATGCGTTTGCCTTTTGGCGCGGTCTGTCCGGCGATGTAGGCCGCCACCGGCTTGGTGACGTGGGTCTTGATGAATTCCGCTGCTTGTTCCTCGCGGTTGCCGCCGATCTCGCCGACCATGATGATCGCTTCGGTTTGCGGGTCGTCCTGGAACATTTTCAGGCAATCGATGAAATCTAGCCCCTTGATCGGGTCGCCGCCGATGCCGACGCAGGTGGATTGCCCCAGCCCCAGCCGGGTGGTCTGGTAGACGGCTTCGTAAGTCAGCGTGCCGGAGCGCGACACCACACCGACCTTGCCCTTCTGGTGGATGAAGCCGGGCATGATGCCGATCTTGCATTCACCAGGAGTAATGATGCCGGGGCAGTTGGGGCCGATCAGCACAGCGTCATTGGCGCGGAGGGTGGCCTTGACATTGAGCATGTCGAGCACGGGAATGCCCTCGGTAATGCACACGATTACCTTGATGCCCGCATCCGCCGCCTCCATGATGCCGTCCGCCGCGAAGCCTGGCGGCACGTAGATCACCGAAGCGGTCGCGCCAGTTTCGCGCACAGCGTCGCGCAGAGTGTTGAACACCGGCAGGCCAAGATGGGTCTGTCCGCCCTTGCCCGGTGTCACGCCGCCGACCATCTGGGTGCCGTAGGCCAGCGCCTGCTCGGAGTGGAAAGTGCCCTGCTTGCCGGTGAAGCCCTGGCACAGAACCTTGGTATTTTTGTTTACGAGAATACTCATGGGAAATCCTTAAAATTCTTTGTTTACCGCCAAGTACGCGAAGGAAAAACCGTTCTATTGGGAATCCCTATGCGAACCCTTGCGTCCTTGGCGGTTAAATTAAATTCAGTCTTCGATCAAGCCACCGCCGCCACAGCCCGCTTCGCCGCGTCGGTCAAATCGCTGGCGGAAATCACGCCGACGCCGCTCTCCGTCAGCATCTTCTGGCCCAGTTCCACGTTGGTGCCCTCCAGGCGCACAATCACCGGCACCTTCACGCCCACGTCCTTGACTGCGGCGATGATCCCCTCGGCGATGATGTCGCAGCGCATGATGCCGCCGAAAATGTTGACCAGGATCGCCTTGACGTTGGCATCGGAGAGAATGATTTTGAACGCCTGGGACACCACCTCCGCCGTGGCGCCGCCGCCGACGTCGAGGAAGTTGGCGGGCTGGCCGCCATGCAGTTTGATCAGGTCCATGGTCGCCATCGCCAGGCCGGCGCCGTTGACCATGCAGCCGATGTTGCCGGCGAGGGCGATGTAGTTGAGGTCGAATTCCTTCGCCGCCATCTCCTTCGGATCGCTCTGGGTCGGATCATTCATCTCGGCAAGATTCTTGCGCCGATAGAGGGCGTTGTCGTCGACGCCGATCTTGCAGTCGAGCGCGACCAGACTGCCTGTTGCGGTGACGATCAGCGGGTTAATCTCGACCATCGCCAAATCGTTTTCCTTGAACAATTTGTACAAACCCTTGGCCAGCTTACCGAATTCGGCGATCTGCTTGCCCTCCAGATTGAGGCCAAAAGCCAGCGCGCGGCACTGGAAATCCTGCAAGCCGAGCAGCGGGTCGCAGAATTCCTTCAGAATTTTTTCCGGCGTGGCGTGGGCGACCTCCTCGATTTCCATGCCGCCTTCGCTGGAGGCCACCAGCGCCACGCGCTCGGATTCGCGATCCACCGTCAGGCTGAGATAAAGTTCGCGCGCAATCGGCAGCGTTTCCTCGATCAACAGGCGCGACACCATCTGTCCGTCGGGCGCGTTCTGGTAGGTCACCAGTTGCTTGCCCAGCAGCGCATTGACCGCATCCAGCATCGCCTCGCGCGACTTCACCAGCTTTACCCCGCCGGCCTTGCCGCGCCCGCCGGCGTGGATCTGCGCCTTCACCACCCAGGCGTTGCCGCCCAGTTCCGCAATTGCGCCATCTGCCTGGGAAGCGCTGTCAATGGCCATGCCGCGCGGCGTGGCAATACCATATTCACGCAAGACCTGTTTGGCCTGATATTCATGCAAGTTCATACGAGACTCTCTCACTGGGGGAAAATAGTGCCGATTATAACAAGTCCGCAGCGGAGTGGGCAGAGGTAGCCTTGTCCAATATGAAATGAGTCTGAAGGGTTGGCGTATTTCCAACATGAAATGGGATGCCCACCCGTCTCCGGGCGGGCAAAGCAAGAGAAGATTAGTGCTTCATCCCTTCGTGATCATACTTCATTTCCATTTTCATCTCGGTCTGGATATTGCGCACCGGCGCTTCAACTTTTTTGCTGCTACCGTCCTCGAAGATCAGCGTGATCGCCACGTTGTCGCCTTCCTTCAGAGCCTGTTTCAGACCGATCAGCATGACATGCAGGCCGCCGGGTTTGAGCACGGTTTCACCCTTGGTCTTGATCTCGATGTCCTTGACCGGGCGCATTTCCATCATTTCGCCTACCTTGGTGTGGGTGTGTAATTCCACCACCTTGGCAACAGGGCTTTCCGCCTTGACCACTTTATGATCCTTGCTGTCGGCATTTTTGAGCACCATGAATGCCCCGGTACTGGTCATGCCGGGCGGTGCCATGCGCACGAAAGGTTCGTTGGCGGAAACACTCTCAGCGGCGGTACCAGCCAGTGCCGGCGCGGCGATCAGGGCGCCCAGAACGCAAGCGACGATGCGGATGGAACGGAACTTGACAGTCATGATTCTCTCCTTCGGTTGAAAAAAATCAGTAATCAGCTTGGGGTGGGCACGTTTTTTGTGCCCACCCTACTTTTTCCCCTGTTTCATCGCGGCGCGGATGGCTTCGACGACCTGCGCTGGCGGAGTGCCGTGATCGAGGGTCTTGAACAGGCGACCATCCGGCGCGATGACATAAGTATATGCGGAATGGTCGACCACGTAGCCCCCGGCCGAGGCGGTATTCTGCTTGGCATAGCTCGCGCCGTAAAGTTTCGCAACCCTGGCGATTTCCTCCGGGGTGCCGCTCAGGCCTACGATGCCGGGGTGGAAATAGGCGGTGTAGGTCTTGAGCTTGTCCAGCGTGTCGCGCTCAGGGTCCACCGTGACGAACAGCATCCGCACTTTTTCCTGCTCGGCCTTGTCGAGCGAGGCCAGCGCCTGGGAAGTGAGCCCGAGCGAAGTCGGGCAGATATCCGGACAGAAAGTATAGCCGAAATACAGCAGCACCACTTTGCCCTTCAGGTCATGCAGCGCCAACGGCCCGCTCGGCGAGTGCAAGGTGAAGTCTCCGCCCCGGGGCGCTTCCGTCAGGCCGGACACGGATAGGGTGCCGGATGTCTGCCGTACCGCAATGGTCCAGAAAAGCAACAGGCTGAGCACCAAAGCGATGCCGATGAGAATTTTTTTCATGGGTTTAACTTTTCGTTTCCAATCTGAATGGCGCCGCAATGAGCTTGCGGCCTGATCGCTGTCGTGATGGCCAAGGTAATGTCCGGCAACGCCATGGCGCTCCATGTCACTTTGACCGAAAAACATCTCATAGACCTGACGCAAGCTGCGTGCCAGAAATAGAGGTAATTAAATCAATGTGCTTCATGGTGCTGTCTGTGTCAAATGGCGCGTATCGTGGAATGCCGCACGCCAGGGAGACACAGGCTTGGAATTCGTCGAGGGCGACGGGTGTTATGCCCGCCATTGAGTGCCGACTACCATTTCACCACGTGGACGTTGGACAGCGTGCGTCCGAGGAAACGCTCGCCGATGGTCTGGAAGCGGAGCGGCACGTCGGTAACGTAAAACTCGTAGCGCGGCGGTGTGCGCTGCGGATTGGCCAGGCTCGTTACATTGAGCAGCGCGGCGGTTTCTTCCGCCATCGCCTCGGCCGAATCCACCAGCCTCACGCCTGGCCCCACGACATCCTGCAGCAGGGGCTTGATAAGGGGGTAATGGGTGCAGCCCAGCACCAGTGTGTCAATATCCTGGGCCAGCACCGGTTTCAGGTATTCCTGCGCGGTCAGACGCGTGACCGGGTGATCCAGCCAGCCTTCCTCCACCAGCGGCACGAATAGCGGGCAGGCCTGGGAGAAGATCCGCACCTCCGGCTCGTACTCGTGGATGGCGCGGGCATAGGCGTTGCTGTTGATGGTAGTGGGAGTGCCGATCACGCCTACCTGTTTTTTCGTCGTGGTGGCGATGGCGCCGAGTGCGCCGGCATCGATCACGTCCAGCACCGGCACCGGGGAAATATCCTTCACGATCTGCGAGGCCACCGCCGCCATGGTGTTGCAGGCGACGACCAGCAGCTTGACCTCTTTTGCGAGCAGGAACTCGGCGATCTGGGTGGTGTAGTGGGCGATGGTCTCGACCGATTTTACACCATAGGGCACGCGCGCCGTGTCGCCGAAATAGACGATATTCTCGAATGGCAGGCGCTCCATCAGGGCGCGCACCACGGTGAGGCCGCCCACGCCGGAGTCGAATACGCCGATGGCATTGCCGGAGATGGGATTCTTAAGGGGGGTCATAGGATTTTCCACGAGAATTGGCCGCCATTTTGAGGGCTCTGCCTGATCCGGTCAATTGTGTCTTCAGCGGTTCAATGGTTTGATCTGTCTTTCCAGCGCCCAGGCCACATGCTCCCGCACCAGCGCGGACGGATGGTCGAGGCGAGCTTGCAGCGCCGCGACCAACTCCTCCGAGGGCGAGGCATTGCCCAGTCCGACGGCGAGGTTGCGCAGCCAGCGTTCATGGCCGATGCGGCGGATCGGGCTGCCGGCAAGCCTGACATTGAATTTCTCTTCGCTCCATCGGAAAAGCTCGGCCAGTTTTACATCGTTCAGGCCATGGCGCACGGCGAAGTCCGGCTCGCGCGTGAGCTGGCCGAATTTGTTCCACGGGCAGGCCAGCTGGCAGTCGTCGCAGCCGTAGACGCGATTGCCGATCAGGGGGCGCAGCTCCTCCGGGATGCTGCCTTTGAGTTCGATGGTGAGGTAGGAGATGCAGCGCCGTGCATCCACCTGATAAGGTGCGGCTATCGCAGCGGTGGGGCATGTGGTGATACAGCGGGTGCAGGTGCCGCAGCGGTTTTGCTCGGGTTCGCCGATGGGCAGCGGCAGGTCGGTATATATCTCACCGAGAAAAAACCATGACCCGGCCTCGCGCGACAGCAGCAGCGAGTGCTTGCCGCGCCAACCCAGTCCGCTTTTGCTGGCCAGTTCCACTTCCATCACCGGCGCGCTGTCGGTGAAGGCGCGGCATTGGAACGGGCCGATTTCGCGCTTAATCCTTTCCGCCAGTTTCTGCAGCCGGGCTCGGACCAGCTTGTGATAGTCGCGACCCAGCGCATAGCGCGAGATGTAGGCTTTGCTGCTGTCGTTCATCACCGTCGCGCTTTCTCGCGCCTGGGGCGGGAAGTAGGCCATGCGCGCCGTGATCACGCGCAGTGTGCCCGGCACCAGTTCCTGCGGGCGGCTACGCTTGACGCCGTGGTTTGCCATATAATCCATCTCGCCATGGCAACCCTGCGCCAGCCATTCCAGCAGGCGCGCTTCGGCTTGGCCGAGGTCGGTGCCGGCGATGCCGATGGCCTGAAAGCCGAGTTCCATTCCCCAGGCCTTGATATTTGCGGCGATTTGCCGTAAATCCAGATGGGAATAATCAGTGAAAGCGTCCACGTGCATAGTTTAGATGAAAACCCACAGCCGCCGAAAATAACCCGCCATCTGGCCGATGAGGGCGCGACCGAGGCCTTTGGCGCGGAACTGGCCAAAGTGCTGAAGCCGGGCCTGATGGTCACCCTCAGCGGCGACCTTGGCGCCGGCAAGACCGCATTGGCGCGCGCCATGCTGCGCGCGCTGGGCTACCCTGGAAAAGTGAAAAGCCCGACCTATACGCTGGTTGAATTTTATGCTATTTCTAGCTTATACTTATATCACTTTGATTTCTATCGTTTCAATGATCCGGACGAGTGGCATGAGGCGGGTTTTCGGGAATATTTCAACGAAAACTCGGTGTGTCTCGTCGAATGGCCGGAAAAGGCGGGCGGTCTGCTGCCCCCGCCGGACCTCAGGATTTCCCTGGATATCCGGGATTCCGGTCGGAACATTACGGTTGAAGCGGGCAGTAAGAAAGGTAGGCTATGTTTACAGGAATTAGAATAGTTTTCGTATTTCTTCTGGTCGCGGCGGCAAGCGCTCATGCCGGGATAGTCATTACCTCGGCGCGGGTCTGGCCGGCGGCAGATTACACGAGGGTAACGCTGGAATCCGCCAGCCCGGTCAAATACCAGTTTCTTGAGGTCAAGAACCCCGATCGCCTGGTGATCGATCTCGCAGGTGTGGACGTCAATGCCGCGCTGGAAGGGCTTGCGGCCAAGGCCGCAAATGATCCTTACATCAAGCTGGTGCGCGTCGCCCGCAATAAGCCGGACGTGGTGCGAGTGGTGCTGGAACTGAAGGGCGAGGTCAAGCCGCAGATGTTCACCCTGCCGCCCTACGGCGAATATGGCTACCGTCTGGTCCTGGATATTTACCCGTTGCAGCCGGCAGACCCGCTGATGGCGCTGCTGGAAAAAAAGGAAGTCGCTGTGCCGGATGTCGCCAAGGAGCAGGCCGTGAAGCCGCCTGAACTGGCTCTCGCCACCACCCTGGAAAGTCCGGTCAGCGAGAAGCCCACTGAGTTGGCAAAGCCGGCGGAGAAACCGGCTCGGACTGAAATGCGTACCTGGAAACCGGAGGTGTCGCGCCTCACCATCATTGCAATCGACGCCGGGCACGGTGGCGAGGACCCCGGCGCGCACGGCAAAAATGGCACCAATGAAAAGGACGTGACTCTGGCGATTGCCCGCCGCTTGAAAGCTCAGGTTGACGCCGATCCGAACATGCGCGGCGTGCTGATCCGCGATGGCGACTATTTCATCCCGCTGAATGGTCGGGTGGCCAAGGCGCGCAACGTCAAGGCCGACCTGTTCGTTTCGATCCACGCCGACGCTTTCGTCAAGCCCGATGCGCGAGGCTCCTCGGTGTTCGCGCTGTCGGAGCGCGGCGCCACGTCCGCTGCGGCGCGCTGGCTGGCGAAAAAGGAAAACGAGGCTGACCTGATCGGCGGCGTCAACATCGACGTCAAGGACGTTTACCTCAAGCGGACCTTGCTCGACTTGTCGCAGACCGCCACCATCAACGACAGCCTCAAGCTCGGCAGGGCCGTGCTTGGCGAACTCGGCGACATCAATCGGCTGCACAAGGGTTCGGTAGAACAGGCCGGCTTCGCCGTGCTGAAATCGCCGGACATTCCTTCGATCCTGGTGGAAACCGCTTTCATCTCCAATCCCAAGGAAGAGCAAAAACTCACGGACGTCGCCTACCAGGACAAAATGGCGGAAGCTATCTTCGGCGGCATCAAGCGCTATCTCGTCAAAAACCCCCCGCTGGCGCGCTCCAGGATGGCCAGCGCCAAGTAGCATCGATACAAAATTAAGTGCTATCCCAACAAATAAAGTTGGCGCGTACAAAAAAATAAAGTCGGAATAGGGAGAACGCCCTGTTTTCCAGGTGGAGAATAGGGCTGGACCCGGAGGAGGAATTTGGCGGTGCGGATATCCGCACACACAGAACTACGCCACTCCCGAAGGGGAGGCCATGTCTGATTATGGAACTCACGGGTTTGCGCTAGGATCGTTTGACGCCGTCCGTTGGTCAGATGTTGCGCGACTTGGCGTAGAGCCGCACCAGCCCGAGCTGCACCATGTCGGAAGCATTGCGGAATTCGGAGCCATGCAGCATCTTGGCGGCACTCTCGTTGCCGTTGTTGTGCGCCTCGAACAGGACATTGCCGGCATTGAGATGAAACTGGGCATGCTGGCGCAGTAATTCGGCGAATTCCGGCAGGTTGCCGTACATTTTTTTGCCTTCGCTGTGTATCCACTTGCCCAGCGCACAACGATCATCGCTGGCGACAACACCGATTTCCTGCGTTTCGCTGTTCGTGCCGCTGATCTGTGCCGCCAACCTGGCCTTCCAGGCAAAGTGCGCATCGATGGCATCCTTGATGTACAGGCCATGGAAATTTTCCTCGCCCGGTTCAAACGTAGTATTGCCACCGTTTTCTTCGCCTGCCGTAGCGCGTTTAAACCATAATAAAATCCCCATTGCCTTCTCCTTCGACATGTTTGGCGAACATGGCTTTCACCGTTCCCATTTAACGGGTTATTTTAATACTAGCCGACATCGGGGAAAAATCAAAGAGCATCGGGGTATTGTGGGCACCACTGTACCATTTCTGGCCGGGGCCGTTTGCGAGTGGACTTAACTGGCGGCTTCGTAGTTTACGGACCAGTCACGAAGTTGATGGGGATACGAATGGACCCAGAAGAGGAGTTCAACGGCGCAGATAGCAGATATCAGCATACATAGATTTACACCTCTCCCGAAGGGGAAGCCGGATCTGATTATGGTTAACCCCCAATTTGCCGGGGTTAAGTCTGAGATACCTGTCGGGTCAGTTGCCGCGCGACTTGGCGTAGAGCCGCACCAGCCCGAGTTGCACCATGTCGGAACCCCGGCGGAATCCAGAGCTATGCAGCATCTTGTCGGCAGCTTTTTTGCCGTTGTTGTGCGCCTCGAGCAGGACACTGCCGACGTTGAGGTGAAACTGGGCATGCAGATCCCGCAATTCGGCGAATTCCGGCAGTTTACCGTACTTCTTTTTGCCTTCGTTGTGTATCCACTTGCCCAGCTCACAGCGGTCATCGCTGGCGACAATCCCGATTTCCAGCGTTTCGCCGCTCGTGCCGCTGAGTTGCGCTTCCACCCTGGCTTTCCAGGCGACATGTGCATCGATGGCTTCTCTCATGTTCAGGCCGTGGAAACTTTCCTCGCCCGATTCAAATGTTGCATTGCCTACGTTTTCTTCGCCCGCCGTGACGCGGTGCAACCATGACAAAATACCCATTTCCTTCCCCGCCGATGTATATAGTAAACACGGCTTTCGCCGTTTCCGTTTAACCGGGCATTCGCAATAAGCATTGATCTAGATCAACCTTGTTTGCGTTGCGTTGGGATGTTACCCGACTTTTTGTAGAAGTCAACCTTCTTCTTCAGACCTGTAAATGACGATTAAACTATCGACGCCGCTTTCGCCGGCTGTGCCGGATTGTTCATGATTCCTTCGTGGTTAACCCCGCAGGCCTTGCCGGATGTCTTGGCAACATACATGCGTTCATCGGCCAGGGCGATTAATTGCAACCAATCTGCCACGCCATCGGTTTGACGCTCAGCCAGCCCCATGCTTGCCGTAAGCGGACTACCATCCGGACGTTTGCCGAGCCAGTCGTGGATGATGCGGTCGACCACAATGTCCGCACCCCCTATCGGCGTATTGGGCAGGATCACAACGAACTCCTCGCCACCCCAGCGAATTACCATGTCCGCCAGCCGCATAAGGGCTTGCAATTTGGCGGCGATGGTCTTTAGCGCCTGGTCGCCCGCGCCGTGACCGAAGTTGTCGTTGATCGACTTGAAATTGTCGGCATCGAGAAAAAGAATTGTCAAGGGCGCATCCTGATCACAGGCAAGCCGAAAATACAGATCGAGCACTTCCACGCCGCTGTGGCGAGTCAATGCACCGGTCAAGGGATCGTGGCTGGCCTGACGCAACAAGGCCATCATGTAGTGGAGTTGAATTGCGCACGCGAGCAGATAAACGCCCATCGTAAGCATGAGCACCCAAAGGGTGGAAAACAGCTCGATAGCATTCACGCCGACTAGAGCCAGTTGAATTCCTGCGACCACAGAAGCAATCACGACAGCAAAGAACATGCCTTCGCCGGCCACCAGCGGGAAAATGCTCAGGCCGGCAAGAGCAACCAGGGGTAACGCCCGATAGAGATTGCTGTTGATGGCGGCTAACCCCTGCAAGGGCATGCCCGTAAGTAAAAATTGCGATACGCCGTAAATCGATAGCGGCATTGCCAGCATGATCCCGAGCATCAGCAGAGTGCGTGCCCGGCTTTGCTCCTGTTCCGGCGCGACGGCAAGCAGAATGAAAACGCCTGCGGCAAGAACGCGGCTGGTGGCGAGAAGTGGCCATTGATCCGCACCCAATGTGGCGACATCGAATGGGATCCAAATCAGCGTCAATACCGAGAAAGCGGCCGCGACAAGCCTGATGCGCGTGACTAAAGCGGCAAGCCGATGGCGCGTCAGGTAGGGGGTATGGCGCCGCGTGGATACCAGGTCGGCCAGTCGCCCGCTTTTCAGCCAGACGAATAGTATGCGGACCAGGTTCTTTATGGCAAGCATCGGAAGCGTGATCCCCATTCAGTCAATACGTACTGCTGTCGGCGTGTGTTTCATTTTCATCGCTAACTTTCGTCCGCATCATCCTATAAAAAGGCAGTTAGTCCACGAAAGACACGAAAAGCACGAAATGGGGTAAGCAGGTATTTCGCCGTAAGGCGAAAACTCGCAAAATATTCAAAGATATGCAGTAGTGTAGATCGTCACCCAATGAGTGAATGGCTTGGCCTGTTCAAGTTTTTGATTTGTTTCGTGTCTTTCGTGATTTTCGTGGATCAATCAAGGTTTTTAGGATCATAAAAGCATCGATTCGGAACGGGGCTGCTGTTGTGCTCAACCTGCCTATCTTGTGTAGGTTCGATGGATAATTGTACTCTTATAAACGTGGGGGTTGCGAACGGAAATTCGGCTTTCCTGAAAGCAAACGCTGGCCTCTGTGCAGGGGTGACAGGCAGTTTGACCTGCCGTTTTCAGACGGTCGCGAAGTTATGAAATCAGGTTATCGACCGCAGGTCGCCCGCCATAAGCCGCCGCATGACTTTCAGTATTTCGACAATTGCTAAAAAAATGTTAAAGAAAAATGTTAAAGTCGTTCCCGTCCAAATGCGAGAAATCGCAAGAAATCAATGAAGCCTCGGTGCCCTATAGAACAACATCATCGACGATGAAAATCCATATGAACTTGAATACCTTTCAGTCGCGGTCGCTCAAGGCAGGAGTGCCCCACTTAACGCTGACCATGATTGCCGAGGTTTCGCTCTCGTCAGGATGGGTCGGCGTCAATGACATGGATGTTGATACTCTATCCATAGGTGGATTTGGAGCCGAGGCATCGTGGTCAGCCGCAACGACGATGGCAAGCACTTTCGCAT
>JAJXTJ010000184.1 GCA_021783895.1 Pseudomonadota bacterium
GCCTCAAGGTTTACCTCGAAGTCTGGGTCAAGGTGAAAAGCGGCTGGGCCGACGACGAACGGGCGGTGAAGAGTCTGGGCTACGAGTAGGCTTGATCCTACTCTTATGGCTAAACGGCGCAATTGCTTCCACTCTGTTATAATGCGCGCCTGCGGCGATACGCACCCAGTCATCGCGCCGCTGCCCATTCGGGCTTATAAAACCCCCTCATCTGTCTAAGACTGGCGCCGATAAACGGCGACAGGCCGATGTTATTCCTGGAGTCACCATGTCCTTTGCTATCCTCGGCCTGTCCGATGAAATCGTTCGTGCCGTCACTGAACGCGGTTATACCGTTCCCACCCCCATTCAGATGCAGGCAATTCCCGCCGTGCTGTCGGGCGGCGACCTGCTGGCCGGCGCGCAGACCGGCACCGGCAAGACCGCCGGTTTCGTGTTGCCTATCCTGCACATGCTTTCCGATACCAGCGTCAAAGGCCCATCCAGCGGTCGTCCGCCGATTCGGGCGCTGATCCTCATCCCTACCCGCGAACTCGCGGCACAGGTGGAGGAAAGTGTGCGCGAGTACGGCAAGCACCTGAAACTGAATTCCATGACCATGATCGGCGGGGTCAACATCAATCCGCAAATTACGAAACTGAGAAGCCGCGTGGATATCCTGGTTGCCACGCCGGGCCGTCTGCTCGACCACGTACAGCAGAAAACCGTCGACCTGTCACACGTCGAAATTCTGGTGCTGGACGAGGCCGACCGCATGCTGGACATGGGCTTTATCCGCGATATCAAGAAAATCCTCGCGCTGTTGCCCAGGCAGAGGCAAAATCTGCTGTTTTCCGCCACCTTCTCCGACGAGATCAAGGCGCTGGCTGACGGCTTGCTGAACAAGCCCGCGATGATCGAGGTGGCGCGTCGCAACGCGACTGCCGACAATGTGTCGCACAAGGTTTACCCGGTGGACCGCGACAAGAAACGCGCCTTGCTCACTCAACTCATCAAGCAGCACGACTGGTCGCAGGTGCTGGTGTTCACCCGCACCAAGCACGGCGCCAACCAGCTGGCCGAACATCTGGTCAAGGGCGGCATCCCGGCGCTGGCGATCCACGGCAACAAGAGCCAGTCGGCGCGTACTCGCGCATTGAGCGAGTTCAAGGACGGCAGCCTGAGGGTGCTGGTGGCGACCGATATCGCCGCCCGCGGTATCGATGTCGTGGACTTGCCGCACGTGGTCAACTTCGAGCTGCCCAACGTGCCGGAAGATTACGTTCACCGCATCGGCCGCACCGGACGCGCGGGCGCATCGGGTGAAGCCGTGTCGCTGGTGTGCGTCGATGAATACAAGCTGCTGGCGGATATCGAAAGACTGCTGAAGCGGGAGTTGCCCGAGGAAGTAGTGCCGGGTTTCGAGCCAGACCGGAATGCCAAGCCCGAGCCGATCCAGAATGGGCGCGGGTCTACACCGGGCGGACGTGGTCAGACTAGAGGCCGTTCCTCCGCGCCCAGGGTGCCCTCACGGGTCGGTGTGCCGGCCAGAGTAGGAGAGGCAAATGGCAATGTGGCCACGCCACGGACGCCCCCGCTGCACCGTTCCGGCGGACGGCATCGCTGATAAATCGGTGAGGGGTGAGGGAAATTCGTAGGCCGGGGTTCCTTTGCCACCCTGGCTTACATGGTTGGAGCGCTTAGCTGTTCAAGTCATGTAGGTTGGGTTAGGCGCGGGTTTTTGCGCCGTAACCCAACAAACCTGAATTTCAAAAAACCAACATGTTGAACGAGGCTTGGGTTTGTTGGGTTACGCGATAAAACCGCTAACCCAACCTACATTTTCTTAGCTCTCCAAGCCTTTTCGCAATAACTCCGCCACTATTTCGTTCAGTCCTGTCTGACGTTCTTGCGCCAGTGACTGGATCTGTTTCACCAGATCGCCGTTCAGCTTGACTGCAAACGGCACCAAACCAAGCGCCTGATCGAGCTTGCGTTGTTCACGCCGGTCCACGGCAACGGCAGCCTCTTGGCCGATGCGCCCGGCTGCGCCGGGGCGGTTGATTTGGCTCTTTATTTTCAAGCCGATGTTTTTTTCCAGGTCGGTTCTTTTCATGGTCCCTTAATCCGGCAATGCGATTTTCTGGTCGACGCTGAACTGATAGTCGCGGAACACGTGCTCCGCGCTGAGTATCTGGTAACTGCCGTCCGGCAGGCGTCGCGTGGTGTCCTTGAGCCGATAGGTGTAATGGCCGCAGGTCCAGCAATTGAAGTTGCGCATGTGGGTGCAAAGGCAGGTCTTTTCCATTACCGAGATTTTCTTTGCCTTCGGGTGGAGGGCCACTTCGTGATTATAGGCTTCAATGTAGGCGCAATGTCCGGAGCCATCGAGCAGGTAGCCGTAAGACTCGCAGCCGGGACGGACGCCTGAGCCGATTGCCGGGCTGTTTTTGAGCATGCGCATCGGGTAGCCCGTCGGCGAAATGGTATTGACCTCGATGTCGCCCTCGGTTGCCTTGAGGTACTCCTGCATCACCTTCTCCGGCAGTCCGCATTCGCGTGCCGCGGTGAAGCGCGTTGCTACTTGCACCGCCGCTGCGCCGTTTTCGAGGAAGGACACGGCATCGCTGCCGGTGAAAATCCCGCCAGCCGCAATCAGCGGAATATTCAATTTCTCGGTCTGTAAATACTGCAAAATTTCAGCCATGATCGTGCGCAGATCGTATTTCGCCCAATCCATGTCGAAGCCAAGATGTCCGCCGGCCAGAGGCCCCTCGACCACGATGAAATCCGGTAGTCGATTGAGTTTGGCGGTTTTGCGCAGAAATATCTGCAGCGCCCGAAGCGAGGAGACAATGATGCCGAGCCTGGCATCGCGAAAGCGGGGATGATCCTCCATCAGCGCAAACGAACCGAGATGCAGCCCCGCGCTCAGCGTGATGCCGTCAATCCCGGCATCAAGCGCCGTGCAGAGGCGAACGCGCAGCGTTTCGCGCGGCGCGTTCATGGTGAGTTTTTCCATGCAGTTGATGAAGATCATGCCTTCGCCGCGCTTGGCTTCCATGGTCTTGCTCACGTGCAGGCGGGTGGCTTCGGCAATCTGGCCGAGGTCGAACTTCACCGCCGACTTGTCGGAATTGTCGATGTTGTATTTGTACTGCTTGAGTTTTTCCTTGATGAAGTGAGTCTCGTAACGGCGGTCGGTCACGGTCGGCAACATGGCATCTGAAATGTGGCCGATCCCGCCCAGGCGCGCGGCCTCAAGCGCAAGCTCGGCCGTCGATATGTCCACACCCATTCCGCCAATAATGATCGGCACCAGTTCCTGCTTGCCGAATTGCAAGCGGAAATCATCCACACATTTCATTGCTACCCTCGGACTAACGTCAATAGTTATAACTGGCTTTTTAAGCGCAAGATGCCACTGTGTGATTGGCATAAATGAGTAATTTTACCATTTCCATGGGATAGATAACTATTTTCCGTGAAGCTCTGCATCCTACGCCGTATAATTCATGCTTTTAAAAAAGCACATATTGATTTGTTAGCTATTATTCGAGGGTATGGCACGAGAACCTAATGCCAGGCAGGGAGATCAACCCGCATACGTCCTGCATACCTATCCCTATCGCGAAACCAGCCTGATCGTCGAGGTGTTCAGCCGCGATTTCGGTCGCCTGCCGCTGATGGCGCGCGGGGCGCGCCGACCGAAGTCGGCCGTGCGCGGGCTGTTGCTTTCTTTTCAGCCGCTTTCGTTGAGCTGGTTCGGCAAGGCCGAGCTACGCACGCTGCACAGCGCCGAATGGCAGGGTGGGCAGCCGCTGTTGCAGGGTACGGCGCTGATCTGTGGTTTTTACCTGAACGAGCTGTTGCTCAAGCTGCTGCACCGCGACGACCCGCACGAGCAGTTGTTCCTCTATTACCAGGAAACCCTGCAGGAACTCGCGCGGCGCACGGATTATGCCGCCGTGCTGCGGCGCTTCGAAATGAATCTGCTGAAGGAACTGGGTTACGCCCTGACCCTTGGACATGATGCCGATTCCGGGGTAGTAATCGAGCCGAACGTGCATTACCGCTACGTTTTCGAGCGCGGCCCGGTGCGGCAAAAAACCGGCCAAAACGGTGTAGAATTGCGAGGGAAGACGCTGCTGGACATGGCCGCCGACGATTATGGCGATCCGGTTACCCTGCAGCAAAGCAAGGCGTTGATGCGGGCGCTGATCAATCATTATCTGGGCGATGACACTCTGCATACTCGCCAGATATTAAAGGACTTACAGGAACTATGATTCATCTCGGCGTCAACATTGACCACGTCGCCACCCTGCGCCAGGCGCGC
>JAJXTJ010000185.1 GCA_021783895.1 Pseudomonadota bacterium
TTCAACGATTTGGTCACCTTGATCCGTGCGCAGGCAAACACGTCTGGGTTCAGAAAAGCTGTCCAGCGTCAGGCGGAAAAGTCAATCCAAAACTTTCACAGCGCTTCCGACTACATCGATGCGCTCTTCCAACATAGCGACAAGCGACTGCTGGTGCTGCGGGTTGATTTTTCCTATCGACGTGACTACGTGATAACCACAACGCCAGAGATCATCAAAAGCGATCTGGACCATTTTCTGAGTAACCGACGTGGCAACCCAAAGCTGTTTTCCGACTGGGCAGGGTACATTGGCAAGATCGAATGGGGCGCTGACAAGGGCTTGCACATCCACCTGGCGCTGTTCTTCAAGGGGTCTCGTCGCTGGAAGGATGTGTACCTGGCTCAAGCAATCGGCGAATACTGGACTCGAATCACCATGGGTCGCGGGATTTACTGGAACTGCAATGCGAACAAGGACGACTACCAGATGCTCGGGATAGGAATGATTCATCAGAATGACACCGGGAAGCGCAAAATTCTTCTGAACTCGGTGATTCGGTACATGACAAAGTCCGACCAGTCACTCATTGCCAAAAAGCATGGCAAGGGACAGTGCTTCATCCGGGGAAACATGCCGAAATGAGAGCAGTGCCAGAATGATTCTTCGACCGATCAAAATTTCCATTTCCCGGTTGAACGGACATCCTCGCAGATGCCCCTAAAACCTACCTGGTTAACGTTTTGTCATCGAGGTGAGGGGTTGGTATCAGACCCGGGTATAAATGCATTCCAGGCCCGATACAGCCATCCTTTACAATGTTCACGGACATCCGGTTATATCAACGCCTTACCGTGCTTCATCAGTCGAGCACAGATGGAAGCTTCAGTCCTTTCGTGTTCCAGGGCGAGTTGCTTAGTTCTACTTTGTCAGATTGAATTGCAAACTTCTGCGGCCGTCATCTGATACAATGCAACACGTTGTTTATCATGTAATTTCCCCTGGAGTTGATTATTACCATGTCAACTCAAATACCCGAATAGCATTACCGCGCTGGTCGCTTCCGCGCTCGCGCACTTCGATTCCCACTTCACGCCGTACCTTCCCTGCTTCCGGAGTCTCACCCGCTCGGTCGAAGACTCCGCGCGTCTCTATCTGCATGGCCTGTTCCAGTGCCACCGACGCAACATGGAGAAGATGGCCGAGACCGTCTCGGGCAGCCGCTACCAGAGGCTGCACCACATGCTGAGCGAGTCGGCCTGGGATCGCCGCGGCGTACGTAGGCAACTGATCACCGACGCCAACGCACATTTCGGCTATGCCGGCGCGCTGCTGATCGACGAGAGCGCCTTCGCCAAGAAGGGCGACATGTCTGCCGGTGTCGCTCGCCAATGGAACGGCCGCCTGGGCAAGACCGACAACAGCCAGGTCGGCGTCTTCGCCGCTGTGGTGCGGGATAGAGTCGCCGCTTTGGTCGAGGGCGAGCTGTATGTCCCCGAGGAATGGTTCGCCGATGCGACCCGATGTCAGGACGCTGGCATTCCCGAGGGCATGGAATTTCGCACCAAGGGCGAGATCGCACTGGACATGATCCATCGCCTGCGGCAGGAAGGCCTGCGTTTCGCCTATGTCGTGTTCGATGCCGGCTACGGGCATTTGCCGTGGCTGTTGCGCGCCCTGGATGGCGAGCGTGAAACCTTCCTGGCGGAGGTGCATTCCGATCAGACGATCTATCTGTCTGATCCGGCACCGGCCGTGCCGGAGCGCCAATCGGCGAAGGGCAAGGCGCCCCGCCGTTTGCAGGCGCAGACCCTGCCGCTGACGGTGACGGCCTGGGCCGCGGCCCAGCCGGCATCCCGCTGGCGCCGGCTGTCGGTGCGCGAGGGGGAGAAGGGCGAGGTCGTCGCCGATTACCTGAAGCAGCGCGTGTGGCTGTGGGATGGTGCCGAGCAGCGGGCGCGCTGCTGGCATCTCCTGGTGCGCCGGGAGATCGACGGTTCGAAGCTGAAGTTCTGCCTGTCCAATGCCAAGCCCGAGGCCAGCTTGCGCCGACTGGCGGATATGCAGGTGGCACGGCACTTCGTGGAGCGCGCGTTCGAGGATGCCAAGGGCGCTTGTGGCATGGCCGACTATCAGGTGCGTGGCTTCCATGCCTGGCACCATCACATGGCGCTGGTGCTGGTGGCGCTGATGTTCCTGGCCAAGGAGCGATTGGCCCACCGCGAAACGGCGGACCTGCTGTCCTGCAACGACCTCGTCGAGATCATGCGCCACAAGTTGCCGCGCAAGATCGACACCGATGCCGACCTCACCGCGTCCATCGAGGATCGCCATCGACGACGGCAGCTCGCCAAGGATTTCGCCTACACCAAACAAGCCGCTATCCTTTCAGCATCGGGTTGCAATGGAATCTGACAAAGTAGAATTAGTCGTTTTCCCTGTGTCAAAGGCCACCACCAATCGTTGGTCCTCTTCTTTACCCCAAGTTTTGCCCGCGTTGCTTGGCAGTTGTCGTTGACGTATTCGGTCTTCAGACTTTCTTGTCCGCTCCAGCGCCTGCACTGCTTCGAGTAGCGCTTGCCTGGTCAGCGGGTGCTGGGTGGGGCTCTCCTCCGCAATGGGCTCTCCCGTGTGCGGATCGACGCCTTGGCTCAATTCCTGGATTATTTTCAGCGACTGCTCGGTATCCATTTCTAATTCCTTGAGTAAATTTCACGAGCTGAGAACACACCGCACCATCGGCATGGTCTCAGTCCGTGCAATAGTCGGTCAGCGTGTCAGGTTTTTGATTCCGCCATCCATGGCGATCGCGTCAATGCTGCCGATCAAGTCAAGCGCAGCGCCATGAAATCGAGCTCTTCGATGACGCTGAAGATTTTGAATATCGGTGAAACATGCACCGTGCCCATCACCAGTATGTAGGCACCGGCAAGATCCTCCGCATCATGGAATCGATAGCGACGGTTGAATTCTTCGAGATGCTTCGTGTCCATACAGAAGCTGATCGTGTCCAAGCCACCGCTGTTGAACCAGACCGTCTTCCTGTCGTCTGACATCCGTGCATCTGAGATCAAACCCCAGTAGCCACGGGTCAAGCCGTTGTGCGCTTCGGATACCGATAGCAGTGGCACGAAAAAGTCGCGCACCGCCATTTCTGGTTGATCGAGCGCTTCGATGCGCTGATCTGAAGTTCTGAAATCGGGCGATTTGATCAGCGTGCGCAGCAGGGAACTCAGCCGGCGATAGGCGGGGGCATCCGGCCGATAGCCATTCGCATAGTCATAATTATGTTTCGCGGCTTCAATAAAGTATGACGGTTGAGAAGACGTGCCGTAGTTGAAATCGACCACGATTTTACGGCCGGACTGAACCAGCGCATCCGGGTCATCAATCCCATCATCGGGGCGTAGCGCATCCTGCGTTGCCAGGCTACAGCCTTCCGCGTGAGGCCGAGCACCGAAGCAGGAAGCGCGTCCATTGAATGAAGCGGCCCGGAAAAACGCCGGACCGCCGCATTTGGGGCATTGCAGCAGCCGACGCTTTCGTGCCAGGTCTGGTTGCGATGACCGTGAGAATTCATCGACGCCATAGGTTTTTCCATCTTCTGAACAAAATGCAAATTTCATTCTAATCTCTCCAGTAGGTAATGGGGAGAGCCAGTTGCGCCGATCACTCCATGTGATCTGGTTGCAACTGATCGAATGTAAGCGCACTGGCTGTCCTCCAAACCATATGTCAACCAGATATTTTTTACTTCTCGCAGCACCGCGTGGTCTGTCTGCCGTGTGGCCGATCGCCGCCGATCCTAGATATTTTTGGCCATATATCACCTGAGAGTGGCTGGGACGGTCTGCTTTCAATGATCAGATTTCAGCCGCCAATTTGATCAATACTCGGAGGACTCATCATGCATCAAGGCGATGTGGCATTTAAAAATCAAGAAGACGAAGGACCCATCCAGTGCCCAGTATGCGATTCGTCGCGGATTGACGTGCTCAACATCGGTACCCGCACGGGCGGTGCCCTGGGTGCCGTGGCAGGCGGGGCAGCCGGTGTGGCCGGCGTCATGAGCGGTGCTGAAGTCGGCTTGACCGCTGGACTGGTGGCCGGTCCTGTCGGTGCTGCGGTTGGTGGCATGGTCGGCGCCATCGTTGGCGGCATCTTCGGCGCTGCCGCTGGTGGCGCCGTTGGATCACGGCTGGGCAAGGTGGTCGATGACTCCCTGCTCGACAATTACCACTGTCTGGCCTGCGATCACGTGTTTGGACTGCGGGATATTTGAACAGACGGTAGCCTACCCGCCGCCGGTCTCATCAGCATTCCTTTTCGTCT
>JAJXTJ010000186.1 GCA_021783895.1 Pseudomonadota bacterium
CAGCACGCCATTCAGGTCGACATTCCGACCGATTTCCTGATTGCCGCTGAAGACCATCGAGGTGGCGTAAGTCGGCGTGTTGGCATCCAGATAGGGGCGGACCATCCGAGCCCGATCGGCATCGGCAGCGAGAAAGATCATGTCCGTCGGATGCTTGATTACCATATCGTGCAATGCGGGGAATTGAGTCCGCTCGGAGGAAAAGGTGGCCTGCGCCACCAGCTTTCCGCCCAGCCCGCGCCATGCGTCGGCAAATGTCTGCTGGACCCGTTTTGCCAGCGGCGTATTGGCGGTAACGGTCAGGGCAGTGCGCCGACCGTCGTTAAAGGCGCGGCGTGCGGCCTGACGCGCTTCACCCTCTGCGGTCAGGCCGAACAGGTAGAGGTTTTCAGGAAGAACGGCTTCCCCTTCCGGATAATTCAGGGCCAACGTCGGCACCGTAACCAGACCGCTTTTCGCCAGCGCAGTGACGGCATTCCGGGTCAATGGCCCGATCACGATTGTGGCGCCGGCTTGCAATGCCTGCCGGTATGCGGACACAATATCCTCAGCCTGGTCACCGGTAGGATAGACTTGTAACGGCAGCACTACCGGGTTCTGGATGGCGGAAGCGGCAACGGCACCCTGCCTGACCGCCTCGGCAGCCAGCCCGAACGAGGCCGATTTGAGCGGCAGCAGCAGTGCGATGTGCGCGTTTGAATCGCTTCTCTGCCGGATCGCTTCCGCCAGCGGCGGGGGCGGAGCAACGAACGGGGTGGTTATTGCCGTCGGCTTTTCGGGCTGGACGGCGGGCGCGGCGATAGGCCGAGCTTTACTGACCGGCGCGGGTATTGTCGAGGTGGCGCAGCCGCTATTGAATGCGGCAAACAGGATAATCAGAAAGGCGGCGATACGTTGCATCAGGAAAATAACCAGACAGTCAAAAGCATATTATATGTAGTTGCCACGCCAATTGGAAATCTGCAGGATATCACCCTGCGCGCACTGGAAATTCTGCGCAGTGTCGACGCCATCGCCGCCGAGGACACCCGCAACACCACCCGCCTGCTCAGCCACTTCGGCATCGGCGCCAAACTGATCGCGGTGCATGAACACAACGAATACCAGGCCGCCACGCGGCTGATCGAAATGCTCCAGGCCGGCAAGTCGGTCGCGCTGGTGTCCGATGCCGGCACCCCGGCGGTGAGCGACCCCGGCGCTTACCTGGTCGCCAGGGTGCGCGAAGCCGGCCTGCGCATCGCGCCCATCCCCGGCGCGAACGCGGCGATCACCGCCTTTTCGGCGGCAGGGATCACCGCGCCGCATTTCCTGTTCTACGGTTTTCTGCCGCATAGCGCATCGGAGCGCAAACGCGAGCTCTCAGCACTGAAGGCGATGCCCCATACCCTGGTGTTTTACGAATCACCCCACCGCATCCTCGCCAGCATGGCCGATCTGCGGGAAGTGCTGGGCGGCGCGCGCACCGTCACCATCGCGCGCGAGCTGACCAAGATTTTCGAAACCATCCATACCTGCACGCTGGAAGAGTCGCTGGGCTGGCTGGAGGACGACGCCAATCAGCAGAAGGGCGAATTCGTCCTGCTGGTATCGGGGGCGGAAGTGGTGCAGACCGAAGGGATAGGCGAGGAGGCCCAACGCATCCTGCAACTGCTGCTGGCGGAAATGCCGCTGAAACAGGCGGTGAAGCTGGCCGCCGAGATCAGCGGCGAGAAGAAGAATGCGCTGTATGAGCTGGCATTGCAGTTGAAAAAAGGTGAGGCGTAAAAGGTGAGGGGTGAGGCGGAAACAGAGGTGGACCCGGAAAACTGGACAGCGTGATAAGTGATAGTCTTGCCTAACCCCAGTCACCGAAAGGCACCGCGTCGGGGGTCAAGTCTAGAATCGTAGCATGGAGTCGGCATCTTACACCCCTTACCTCGTCTCCTGCACCTCGTTGACGATGTCCGTCAGGTCTTTTTCCCAGCGTATGAATACGGCTTTGAGTTCGGGGTCGGGGAAAAAGTCGGCAAGGACGCTGGGCCGGTTGGTGACCAGGAGGGTGTCATTCCGTTCGGCGAATATCGCCACATTCAGCGGCAGGTAGGGGATCAGTTCGGGGTGCTTGGCGGTGAGCTGCGCGACCTCTTCGGCTTTGCCGTAGAACACTACCTTGTAGTTGTCGGTCTGGTAGCCGGTTTTCGTCAGGCCGATGTCCACGTTCTGCACGCGCGTGACCTTGTAGCCCCGTGTCGTGATGGCGTTTTGCAGCGCCAGCATCGCTTCGGGGAAGGGCAGGCCGGAACGGATCATCAGCAGCTGGTCGGCGCAGGCGGTGGAGGTCAGGCCGGCCAGGAGGGCGGCAACCAGGAATCGCAGCGTTTTTTTCATATTGCCGCCTCTTCCATGATCGCCAGGTAGTGCCTGGTCATTTCGTCGCAAAGGGTATTGAGCTCGGCATTGTTGAAGATTTTGCTCAAGCGTTTGGGATTGACCGCCATCATTTTGACTTTGCCGTTCTGCTCCACCACGGTGATGCGGCAGGGCAGGAACAGGCCGACTCTGGGGTCGGTCGCCAGAGCAGCGTTCAGCATGCTGAAATTGCAGAAATAGATGATGTGCTGGCGCGGATCTTCCTGGCCTGCCGGCGCCAGTCCTTGGTCGAGCGATTGCTCGCGGATAAAGACGAAGTTGTTCGAGCTGACCGCCTGTTTCACGTTCTCGATCGTGGTTTTGAGGTCGTAGGGGGAATCCATAGTCAGTACAGCTTGCTCGGTTTCGAGCACACCGGGGTGTTTGGGGCGAGGCGTTTTTTCGAAGCTGCGTATGAAGCTGACGATGTCGTCGATGTCTTTTTTCTTGAGCCCTTGTTTCAGGAAGGAAATCATCGGGGTGCCTTCGCGCCCATTTCTCAGGGTTTTCTTGATCATGCTGTCACTGGCGGCGGCGAGGAAGCCGGGGTTGTTCAGGGCCGGCGCCATGATCGGAAGGTCGCGCGGGCGCGAGAATGTCACGCCGGTGCCCTTTCCGCCTTCTCCGTTGGCACCGTGGCAGGTTGCGCACCGTGCGGCGTAGAGCGCACGGCCATGCTCGGCATTTCCCTTGACGGATGCGGCGGAGAACTGCGGTGCCGGTGCCTTGTTCCAACTGCGGAGGTGGCGGACAATGGCATCGATGTCGGCGTCGGGCAGTGCCGATGTGGGCATGACCCTGCCGGGGCGGCCAAGACGGATGGTCTTGTGCAGATAATCGTTGCTGACGGTGGCCTGAAACGAGGGCAGCGAGAGCGGAACGCCGAGTCCTCCCCCGCCATTTTCGCCATGGCATGCCGCGCAGTTGCGGGCGTAGAGCTTGGCGCCGTCTGATGCGGCCTGCGCTTGACCGCTTCCCGCGAGCACAAGCAGAGTCAGTGCGATGATTCTATGCATGGGAAAATTATAACTGAAACCGGGAAGGTCGAGTTTCCTGAAGCGTCGTATAATCTTGAAAACGGCGGTTCAATAGCTTTTTCTGGGATATATTCAAGTGGAAAAAATAACTCTTATCCGTCCTGACGACTGGCATTTGCACCTGCGCGACGGCGAGCAGATGTGGGCGGTGCTGCCGGACACGGCGCGCCGTTTCGGTCGCGCCATCGTGATGCCCAACCTCAGGCCGCCGACCATAACTACCAAGCTGGCGCTGGCCTATCGCGGGCGCATCCTCGCGGCCTTGCCACAGAACGCCTGCTTCGAGCCGCTGATGACGCTGTACCTGACCGACAACACGGCGCCTGCCGAAATCGTACTGGCCAAGGCGAGCGCGCTGGTGCACGGGGTCAAGCTGTACCCGGCAGGAGCCACCACCAATTCGGATTCGGGTGTGACCGATCTGCTCGGCAGGTGCGGCGCGGTTCTGGCTGAAATGGAAAAGCAGGATTTGCCGCTGCTGGTGCATGGAGAGGTCACCGATCCCGAGGTGGACGTGTTCGACCGCGAAAAAGTGTTCATTGACCGCGTGCTGGCGCCGCTGGTGCAGCGCTTTCCCGGCCTGCGCGTGGTGCTGGAACATGTTACCACCCGTGATGGCGTAGAGTTCGTCAAGGCGGCATCGAAGCGCGTTGGCGCCACGCTCACCGCCCATCACCTGCTGATGAACCGCAATGCCATGTTCGCCGGCGGCATACGCCCGCATCACTATTGCTTGCCGGTGCTGAAGCGCGAGGAGCATCGCCGCGCGCTGGTCGCGGCGGCGACCAGCGGCGATCCGAAGTTCTTTCTCGGCACCGATAGCGCGCCCCATGCCAGGGGCGCCAAGGAAGCCGCCTGCGGCTGCGCCGGCATGTATACCGC
>JAJXTJ010000187.1 GCA_021783895.1 Pseudomonadota bacterium
ATACCTTGGTCGAGGTTTTCGCCATGGACGCCACGTCGAAGGTCGCTTCCAGGGTGGAAACGGCAATGTACTTGGCCACAGAACCGAAGCCAGGGCAGTTATCAGTGATCGGCAGGTCGTTATCCACCGTCTTCGGCACATGGATGGCCTGGATCGGGTAGCCCATCTTTTCGGAAAGCTGCGATACTTTCAGGCAGGTGTCGGCGGAATCGCCGCCGCCGTTGTAGAAAAAGTAGCCGATGTTATGCGCCTTGAACACCTCGATCAGGCGCTCGTACTGGAGCTTGTTCTCTTCCAGGCTTTTCATCTTGAAGCGGCAGGAGCCGAATGCACCGGACGGCGTATGGCGCAATGCGGCGATGGCCTTGGCCGTATCCTTGCTGGTGTCGATCAGGTCTTCGGTCAGCGCGCCGATGATACCATTGCGTCCGGCATAGACCTTGCCAATGACGTCCTTGTGCTTGCGCGCAGTCTCGATCAAGCCACAGGCGGATGCATTAATCACCGCAGTCACGCCGCCGGACTGGGCATAAAAAGCATTCTTCTTCGCCATATCTTCAGACTCCCTTTTAACTATTGACTCTGCTGGCGCTGCTCTGCGTGGTCGGCCTGAAGCTTAAGCAGAGCCACCACGCATTCAAGCAGATCATCGTATTCCGCCTTGCCAGTGCCGTACTGCTCGCGCACCGAGTAAAAAAACTGACAGCGGAAACGATTATCGCCAACCTTTGAAATCACGAAACCGGCGCCCTGCTCCTTCCACACCATCGCGGGGCAAAGCGTCAGCTCCGGCACGGCAGGATCAAGACGCAATTCGACGTCGGCCAACTGCACTTCCACCGGATTACCGTAGCGCTCCTTGAGGGTAGCCTCGACTACCCAGCGCTCGGAATCGGTAATATCGGGGACGTCGCTCATTCTGCGTCGATTAACCCAATGCGGAAAAGATGGAGTCGCGAATCTGGTCCACTTTGCCGATACCGGAAACCTTGACGCACTTGGGTGCGCCAGCCGCGCCGGAAGCAGCCCAGTCGGAATAATACTTAACCAGTGGCTCGGTCTGGGCGTGGTACACGTCCAGACGTTTTTTCACGGTTTCTTCCTTGTCGTCGTCGCGCTGGATCAGGTCTTCGCCGGTGACGTCATCCTTGCCGGCCACCTTGGGCGGATTGAAAATGACGTGGTAGGTACGACCGGAAGCCAGATGGGCGCGACGACCGGACATACGCTTGACGATTTCTTCGTCAGGAACATCGATCTCGACTACGTAATCGATCGGCACACCGGCAGCCTTCATCGCGTCGGCCTGCGGAATGGTGCGCGGGAAGCCGTCGAACAGAAAACCCTTGGCGCAATCTGCTTCCAGGATGCGATCCTTGACCAGGCCGATGATGATTTCATCCGACACCAGGCCACCCGCGTCCATGATTTTCTTGGCGGCGAGACCCATCGCGGTGCCGGCCTTGACTGCGGCGCGCAGCATGTCGCCGGTGGAAATTTGCGGAATACCGAATTTTTCCTTGATGAAAGTAGCCTGAGTGCCTTTGCCGGCGCCAGGGCCGCCCAATAGAATCAAACGCATAAAACCTCCCGTATCGTGTTGTGGTTTGCCCGGGCACATGCCCGGCCAAATATATTTTTACCCAGATCGCTGTCAAGGATATTCAAAAAACCTTACAGATGCACATTCAAATTTTGTATCCGCCCATAAAACTAGCTAAGGATACTCCTTACTCTTTGCAAATCCTCCTCGGTATCCACGCCCGCAACAGGCGCCTGTCCAACCATTGCAACGACTATGCGATAGCCGTGCCATAGCGCGCGCAACTGCTCCAGCGCCTCGAACTGCTCGATGGCGGCAGGCTGCAGCCGATGGTAAATTTTCAGGAACGAGGTGCGATAGGCATAGATACCGATATGGCGATGCGCCGGCAACCCCGCTGGAAAATTTCCCGGCGCAACGACAAACGCGTCACGCGCCCAGGGAATCGGGGCGCGGCTGAAATACAGCGCATGGCCTTCACGATCGGTCACCACCTTGACGACATTCGGATTGAACAGGTCGGCGCCATCCTTGATAGCGTGACAGGCAGTGGAAATCGCCGCTCCGGGGTGGTCGTGGAGATGTTGCGCCACCTCGCGGATCAACGACGGTTCGATCAGCGGCTCATCACCCTGCACGTTGACCACGATCTCGTCGTCGCCCCAACTGCGCTGACTTGCCACCTCGGCAATGCGATCGGTTCCGGAGAGATGGTCGGGCGAAGTCATGCAGACCTGGTGACCGCTGGCTCGCACGGCATCGGCAATACCCTGGTGATCGGTCGCCACCCAGACTTCATCCGCACCGCTCTCCAGAGCGCGTTCGACCACATGCAACACCATCGCTCGTCCGGCGATGTCGAGCAGCGGCTTGCCGGGCAGTCGGGTGGAGGCGAAGCGGGCAGGGATAACGACCTTGAAGTGAGGGGTGAGGGGTGAGGGGTGAGGGGATTCCTCGCACCCAGCATCCCCTTTCTCCTCACGCCTCACGCCTCACCCCTCACGATCATACCTCTTCCTCGGGCGGCAGCTTGCGCGCCTCATCTTCAAGCATCACCGGGATATCGTCGCGAACCGGATAAGCCAGGCGGCAGGGCTTGCAAACCAACTCCTGCTCGGCTTTTTTGTAGACCAACGGACCCTTGCACAACGGGCATACCAGAATTTCAAGCAGTTTGACGTCCATCAATATCCCTCAATTTTTCCAGCATTGTTTGTCCGAAAGCCGGTGGCAGAATAGCTTCCACCGCCAGCGCCCAATAGCGTTCATCGGCAAAACCGGCGCATTTGACCGCATCCTTCTCGGTCATCAGCAACGCATCGGCATCACGATAATCCAGATCCTGCGACCGAAAGACGCAATGGTCAGGAAAAGCGTGTTCCTCGAACGCCAACCCGAGCCCGCGCAAATGGGCGAAAAACCGTTGCGGGTTGCCGATGCCGGCCACGGCATGGAGTTTCTTGCCGCCGAAATCGACCGCTCCGGCACACAATTCCGGCTGGCGCAGATTGCAAAACACCTCGCCTTCCAGGCGCATTTCGAACTCGCTATCTAGCAGCATGGCCGCCTTCGGGCTGCCGCCGTTCACCACCACCGCATCCACCGACCTGAGGCGAGAAACACCTTCACGCAATGGACCCCCAGGCAGCAGCAAGCCATTTCCGAATTTGCGCTCCCCGTCCACCACCGCGATTTCCACATCGCGGCCAAGGCGGTAATGCTGCAGGCCATCGTCGCTCACCAGCACGTCGCAATCCGGATGCGCTCGCAGCAAAGCATTTCCTGCCGCCACCCGGTCTCGGCCAACCCATACCGGGCAGCCGCTTTTTCTCGCCAGAAGCAGCGGTTCATCGCCCACTGCCGCCGGGTCGCTGCGAATATCGACCGCCGCAGCACCCGCTGTACCGCCACCGTAGCCGCGACTGACGATGCCGGGATGGTATCCCTGTCGCCGCAGGAAATCAGCCAGCCACAGCACCAGCGGAGTTTTTCCGGTGCCGCCGACGCTGATATTTCCTACCACGATCACCGGCACCGGCAACCGGATAGCGCGCAGCAGTCCGGCGCGGTAAAACCCTCGACGCAGAGCAACAACCAGCCCGAACAGGATGCTCAGGGGAATCAATACAACATGCCACGGCGTCAGACGGAGCCATTGTCGCTGGAGCCAGAGCATATTATTCGGGGTTGAGCGCTCGTCCCAATCCCAGCGCCTACTTTTCCGGCTTCGCCTGGGTGGCAAAAGTGATGTGGCTGTAACCTGACAGGCGCGCGGCCTCCATGACGTTCACCACCGACTGGTGGGTCGCCTTGGCGTCGGCATTGATGACAATCACCGGGTCCGGCGTGTCCCCCGCAGCGCGGCGCAGCACCAGACTGAGCGCGGCAGTATCGGTATCGGCTACAGCCGAACCGTTGACCAGGTAACGTCCGCTGACGTCTACCGCCACGTTGATGGCAGCGGGCTTGTCCGCCGGTTTTTCCGCTTCGGCGGTAGGCAGGTTGATCTGCAATTCAGCAATCTGGGAAAAAGTGGTGGTGACCATCAGATAGATCAGGATCACCAGCAGCACGTCGATCATCGGGATCAGATTGATCTCGGGGTCTTCCTTGGCCCTGCCGCGCCGAAAATTCATTACTTCCGCTCGCCATGGACAATCTGCACCAGCTTGGTCGCCTGCCGTACCGGCTCCAGCACCAGCGGTGCGGCGCGGGCACGGAAATAGCGATACAAAATCCTGCTGCGAATCGCCACAATCA
>JAJXTJ010000188.1 GCA_021783895.1 Pseudomonadota bacterium
GTGCATTACTGCGTCGCCAACATGCCCGCAGCCTGCGCGCGCACCGCCACCCAGGCGCTGACCAACGCCACCCTGCCCTACGTACTGGCGCTTGCCGGCAAGGGCTGGAGAGAGGCGCTGAAAGCGGATGCCGGGCTGCGCAACGGGCTTAACCTCCACCTTGGCCGGGTGACTCATGCCGGCCTGGCTGCCGATCTCGGCTATTCCTGCATTTCCCCGGAAGCTGCACTAGACTGAACAAGGGCTATATCTCCATATCCTGAACCGATTGACCGGTTGCAAGTAGGGGATTTATTAGCCGATAATCCCCGTTAAATCAGGCTTTGAGGTTAGTAAAGTATGGGAAATTACCTGCTCATCATGATCAGCACCGTGCTGGTCAACAACGTCGTGCTGGTGAAAATACTCGGCATGTGCCCTTTCTTCGGCGTTTCGAAGAAAACCGACACGGCTATCGGCATGGGTGCGGCAACGATGTTCGTGATCACCGCCGGTTCCGGCATGAGCTACCTGGTGGACACCTATCTCCTGGCCCCCCACGGTCTTTCCTACCTGCGCACCCTGTCCTTCATCGTGGTGATCGCCTCCATCGTGCAGTTCACCGAAATGTACATTCGCAAGGCCAGCCCGGAGATGTTCCAGCTGCTGGGCATTTACCTGCCCCTGATTACCACCAATTGCGCGGTGCTCGGCATTCCCCTGCTCAACGCGCAGGAGAACCACAATTTCATAGAATCGCTGCTGTATGGCTTTGGCGGCTCCCTGGGCTTCGCCATGGCGCTCACTCTGTTCGCCTCGATGCGCGAACGGCTGGAGGGCTCCGCCATCCCGGCGCCATTCAAGGGGGCAGGCATCGCCATGGTCACCGGCAGCCTGTTGAGCCTCGCCTTCATGGGATTCTCCGGCCTGGTGAAATGACCTCTTCCCTTTTTCACTCCCGCGACCAGGCTTCGTCATGCTGATCCCCATACTCATCATGTTTGGCCTGGCAATCGTCCTGGGCATCATCCTGGGCATCGCCGCCATCAAGTTCCGGGTGGAAGGGAATCCGCTGATCGACAAGGTGGATGCGGCATTACCCCAGTCGCAGTGCGGCCAATGCGGCTACCCAGGCTGCCGCCCCTACGCCGAGGCAGTCGCCGCCGGCCAGGCGCCGATCAACCTGTGCGTTCCCGGTGGCGAAGCGACCGGCAAGCAACTTGGCGAGTTGTTGGGCCTGGATTATCAACCTCCGGGGGAAGAAAGCGCCGGCCCCAAGCCCAGGATGGTCGCCTTCATCGACGAAGCCACCTGCATCGGCTGCACCGCCTGCATCAAGGTCTGCCCGGTGGATGCCATCGTCGGCGCGACGAAGCTGATGCACACCATTCTGGCCGACCCGTGCACCGGCTGCGAGCTGTGCGTGCCGGCCTGCCCGGTGGACTGCATCGCCATGATCCCGGTGCAGGAAAACGTCGCCACCTGGAAGTGGCGGTACCCGGTGTTTGAATTGAAGAAAGCGGCATGAGGACACCCTACAAATTCCACGGCGGCGTGCATCCGCCCGAGCACAAGACCGAATCGAGCCGCCTGCCGATCGCCGCCGCGCCGCTGCCGCAGTGCCTGATCGTGCCGTTGCGCCAGCACATCGGCAACCCGGCCAAGCCGATGGTCAAGGTCGGCGACCACGTGCTGAAAGGACAGATGATAGCCGCCGCCGACGGTTTCATCTCTGCCGCCGTGCATGCGCCGACCTCCGGCACCGTCAGCGCCATGGAATTTCATGCCGTGCCGCACCCTTCCGGCCTGCCTGACCTGTGCATCACCATCGATGCGGATGGCGAGGAGCGCTGGACAGAGCGCCGGCCGCTGGACTACACGACTGCCGAACCCGAGGCGGTGCGCGCCCTGCTGCGCGATGCCGGCATCGTCGGCCTGGGCGGCGCGGTGTTCCCCACCTACGTCAAACTCAATCCCGGCCAGCAGAAGATCAGAACCCTGGTCCTGAACGGCGCCGAGTGCGAGCCCTGGATCACCTCCGACGACCTGCTGATGCGCGAACGCGCCGCCGAAATCGTCTCGGGCATCAAGATCATGGCGCACCTGATGCAGCCGGAAGAAATCCTGATCGGCATCGAGGACAACAAGCCCGAGGCGATTGCCGCCATGCAGGCTGCCTGCCAGGGCACGAATTTCGAAGTGGTACCGGTGCCCACCCTTTATCCCAGCGGCGGCGAGAAGCAGCTGATCAAGCTGCTCACGGGCAAGGAAGTGCCGCGCGGCCAGCGCCCGATCAACATCGGCGTCACCTGCTCCAATACCGGCACCGCCTATACCGTGCACCGCGCCGTCAACCACGGCGAACCGGTGATCTCGCGCATCGTCACGGTCACCGGCAATGTCGCCCAGCCGCAGAATTTCGAAGCATTGATCGGCACCCCGCTCGGTGATCTCGTCCAGCTGGCGGGCGGCGCCAGGCCCGGCACCAGCCGCTACATCATGGGCGGGCCGATGATGGGCTTCGACCTGAACAACCTGTCAGCCCCGCTGACCAAGGCGATCAACTGCATCATCGCCGCTTCGCCCGCGCTGTTCCCGCCAAAGCCGGCGGCCATGCCGTGCATCCGCTGCGGCCAGTGCGCCCAGGCTTGCCCCTGCAACCTCCAGCCGCAAGAGCTTTTCTGGTACTCGCAAAGCAGAAATTTCGACAAGGCGCGCGCCTATAACCTGTTCGACTGCATCGAATGCGGCGGCTGCGATTACGTCTGCCCCAGCCATATCCCGCTGGTTTCCTATTTCCGCTTCGCCAAGAGCGAAATCGCCGCTCGCGACCGCGAAAAACTCGCTGCCGAACAAGCCAGGGAGCGCTTCGAGTTCAAGCAGCAGCGCGAGGAGCGCGAAAAGGCAGAAAAAGCCGCCCGCATGGCCGAGAAGGCGGCTGCCGCCAAGGCTGCCGCCGCAGCGAACCCGGACGATCCCGTCGCAGCAGCGAAAAAGGCCGCGATCCAGGCCGCCGTGGAGCGTGTCAAGGCGAAAAAAGCCGAGGCAGCTGCCCAGGCAGCAACCACCTCAACCGAAAACCCCACGGAAACCTGATGAGCTCACCCCACGTCCTTACTCCCGGCAGCCGTGTCAGCACCATCATGCTGATGGTCTTGCTCGCCCTGTTGCCTGCGATCGCAGCCTATTGTTTCTTCTTCGGTCCCGGCATCCTGATCAGCCTTGCGCTGGCAACGGCCACCGCGCTTGCCGCCGAAGCCGCCATGCTGAAAACCAGGAACTTTCCCATCAAGCCATTTCTGACCGATGGCAGCGCCGTACTCACCGCCTGGCTACTGGCCCTGTCCATCCCGCCGCTGGCGCCATGGTGGCTGATCGTGGTCGGCACCCTGTTCGGCATGGTCGTCGCCAAACACCTTTACGGCGGCCTCGGCAACAACCTGTTCAACCCGGCAATGGCGGGCTTCGCCGTGCTGATGATCTCCTTCCCAGCCTACATGTCGCACTGGCCCGCCCCGCTGCTGCTGTCGCAGCACCCGGTCGGTTTCAGCGAGGCGCTGCAGTACTACTTCAGCGGCACGCTGCATGGGGTCAAGCTCGACGCGGTAACCATGGCCACCCCGCTCGACACCCTGAAAACCCAGCTCAATCTCCAGCACACCGTGGCCGAAGTGAAGAACATGCCGATCTTCGGCAATTTCGGCGGCAAGGGCTCCGAGGCGATCGCCGCCATGTATTTACTGGGCGGCCTGTTCCTGCTGCAGCGGCGCATCATCACCTGGCATACCCCGGTTTCCTTCCTCGTCGCCCTGACGCTGATCGCCGCGCTGTTCAACGGCATCGACGGCAGCCGTTACGCCGCGCCGATGTTCCACCTGTTCACCGGCGGCGCCATGCTTGTCTCCTTCTTCATCGCTACCGACTATGTCACTGCGCCCACCACGCCGAGGGGGAAAATGATTTTCGGCGCCGGCATCGGCCTCCTCGAATACATCATTCGTGTTTTTGGCGGCTATCCTGACGGCATTGCCTTCTCCGTGCTGATCATGAACGCTACGGTACCGTTGATCGATGCCTATACCCAGCCGCGCGTCTATGGCCACTCCACCAACAGATAGCCGCGAGGACACAGTGAACCCCACGATCCTGAAGCATTCGATCCAGACCGGCGCGATTCTCGCCCTCTTCGCCATCGTCGGCACGGCCTTCCTGGTAGCCACCCACTTTGTCACCAAAGACATCATTGCGGAAAGTGAAAAACAGGCAAAACTGGGATTGATCAGTCAGATCGTGCCGCAGAATACTTTCGACAACGACATCAT
>JAJXTJ010000189.1 GCA_021783895.1 Pseudomonadota bacterium
ATCTCGATCAAAATGCTTCGTGAGTTCTGGCAGAAACACCCAGAGGCCGAAAAGGTGCTGCGCGAATGGCATTCTGTTGTGGAGCACGCCGAATTCAGAGACTTCAACCACGTCCGGGAATTCTTCAACTCAGCTGACTACGTGCCACCTTACACGGTCTTCGATATAGGCGGAAATAATTATCGCCTGGTAGTTGTCGTCAGATACAGGCTAAAAAAGGTCTTTGTGCATAAGGTGATGACCCATCGCGAATACGACGACTGGAACAAGCTCTATCGGAAAGGCACGGTGTAATCATGCACGCAACGCACGCTCAGTTTGACATTCGCGCCATTCAGGCATCCTGGCAGGCTTTTGAGTCCATGGCGCACCTTAGCCCCATTCATGATGAAGGGGGCTACAACCGTATGGTGGCTTTGATGAACACCATTCTGGACGCTACCGGAGACAATGAAGATCATCCTCTGTCTGGCTTGCTCGACTTGGTTAGTGATTTAGTTTTTAGGTACGAACAAGAGCGCCATGCCATCGAGCCAGCGGAACCAAAGGATGTTCTGCGTTTCCTGTTGGAGACTCGCGGCTTGAAGCAGGAAGACTTGGCGACGATCGTACCCCAGGGCAACCTTTCAGCAATCCTGGCAGGAAAACGGAAAATCAGTGCAGCCTTGGCAGGTAAGTTGGGCAAGTTCTTTGGCGTCAGCCCAGCCTTGTTCGTGCCAGCTTAGTTTGTGGATTCGGATGCGGTCCTAATAGTATCTGCTGCATAGTATCTGCTGCTGTGCCACACAGTCCGAGTCGTTTTTTTAAGCAAAACCTGGCAAAAAATGGCAATGGCAATCAAAACGCACCCAGCCGGCATGGCAGTGTACAAGCGCGCCGTTCGTGTCCGATTCCGCCGCCGACAAGGAGCGACCGCGCCCGGACTTGTGGGGGGCGCGCTGGTGCGCCGGGCAGAACGCCCGAGCGCCTCCAGGGGTTTTACGCACACCGTCGAGTCTGGACAAAAGCAAATCGAGTGGGCTCATTTCGCACCCCCATCATCAGCTTTGCCAGCCTCTTCCATTAGATCATCCATGTGACGCGCCAAAGCTTGGACATGAACATAGGTCCGCCCTTGGTCCTTTAATGTTTGGATGCCGAATGTTTTTTCGCAGATACGGTTGCGCGCAGTTCCAGGGGAGATGCCAAGCATTTGACAAGCCTCCGCCAGTGACAGGCGAAGACGATTCGGAAATCGCAGTTGTATTAAATCGAGATTGTTCATTTGCCCCACCTTTTTGATAAGATGTGCAAAGCTTACAATTAATTATTTGACCTTAGTGTACACCGCAATTACAATTAGTTATATTTTATTATTATTTATTTGTCCGAACATGAAAAAAATTAAACTCAACCAACTTGCCCGGCTAAGCGTAAATGATGGCGAAGAGGGCTTTGACCAGGGCTACTTCGAACACATCGACCAGATTGCCGAAACATGCATCGAATGCTGGATTAATGATCCATTTATCGCGTCAGAACCAGAGCTAGAGCCAGAAATACAGCGAAATATCGACGAGCTTTTTGAAGCTAAATCGAATATTTTGGAATTAGAGAAGGAGCTGGCTATTCAAAAAGCCAGGTTAGCGGCAGCAGAAAGAGCGTTGAGAGCTGGCAGGGTCAAAGAAGAACCCATCAA
Organism: Pseudomonadota bacterium; assembly: GCA_021783895.1. Next base: position 1,679 of record JAJXTJ010000189.1, read on the forward strand.
GCGAGGGCGCGGAAGGCCAAAAATAGATGTCGACGACATGGCGAGAGCAAAGCGTTTTGTGCAGCAGTGGGTGAAATCGGTGCGATCAAAACTTGGCGCAAGGAGCTGCGCCGAACTTGAAAACTTTATCCCAGGCACCAATCAGCGAAACTGGACGAGATGGCAGAATCAGGCCGCGTTGCCGACCGCGCGCGGGTTTATTGATGTTATTTGGTCAACAATAAAAAAAGGTGAGTATAAAGAAAAGTGTTTGGTAGATGTCCAAACCAGGCCCAAAGCCCGAGATTTGCTAACTTTACTATTTAAAATGTAGCAACCATTAAATTTAATTGACGGTACTTATGACGGTATGTAAAAAATTCTAAAAACGTAGAATGGCCACTGTAACCGTTTACAAGCCATTGTTTTGTACCGGATCCACCAACAGGCTGGGACCGGTTATGCCGCCTGTACCGGAATCTGCCGCCGCTTGTCGACGATGCGGTTGTCGGCATCCACATACACCAGCTCGGGCTGGAATTTCTGCAGTTCCAGCTCGTTATACATGGCATAAGTGGCAATGATGACGAGGTCGCCAGGATTCGCCTTGTGCGCCGCTGCGCCGTTCACGGAAATAATGCCCGAACCGCGTTGCGCCTTGATGGCGTAAGTGGTGAAACGCTCGCCATTGTTCACGTTGTAGATGTCGATCTGCTGGTATTCGCGGATATCCGCAGCTTCCAGCAAGGTTTCGTCAATCGCGCACGAGCCTTCGTAATGCAGTTCGGAATGCGTGACGGTGACACGGTGCAGCTTGGATTTGAGCATGAGTCTTTGCATAACAGGCTCTCTCACTCCGCAATGGGATAAACAAAAGGACGCGTATTATAAGACTTTGTCCGCATTGAGACAAATTTCCAGGTTATCGATCAATCGGGTCTTGCCCAGCCATGCCGCCGCCAGCACCACCAGATTCATATCGCCGGTCCCGGCCGGCGCCAGGGAGTCGGCGGCACGCACCGAAACGTAATCCACACGCCAGCCGTGGGCTTCCAGGTCGGCAATGGCTCCGCGTTCCAGCCCGGAAAAATCGACCCGGCCCATAGCAATGGACCCTTTTATCCGCGCAAGATTCCGGTACAGCCGCGCCGCCTCGGCGCGTTCTTCCGCACCGAGATAACCGTTGCGCGAGCTGAGGGCGAGATTATCCCCGGCACGCAGGGTTTCCCCCGCCACGATCTCCACCGGCAGGTTGAGCTGCCGCGCCATGGCGCGGATCACGTGCAACTGCTGGTAATCCTTCTTGCCGAACACCGCCGCCTGCGGCTGGACGATGTTGAACAGCTTCAGCACCACCGTCGCCACACCGCGAAAATGGCCGGGACGAAATGCGCCGCACAGTTCGTCCGCCAGCGGCGGCGGTTCGACGTAAACCTGCTGCGGCTCGGGGTAGAGGTCTTCCGGCGCAGGCGCGAAAACAATATCAGCCAAGCCTTCAAGCTTGGCGCAGTCCTGCTCGAAAGTACGCGGGTATTTGGAAAAATCCTCGCTCGGGCCAAACTGCAAGGGATTGACGAAAATGCTCGCCACCACGCAACTGCCATGCTCGCGCGCCTGCCTGACCAGAGCCAGATGTCCCTGGTGCAGGTTGCCCATGGTGGGAACGAAAGCGACGGACGGCTCTGATTTCAGCCGGTCGCGCAATTCCTGGGGGGTTGAGATAATCTGCATGAATGACAAATCAAAAACAATGTTCTTGCGCAGGGAACGAACCATCCTTCACCGCCTTGACATAGTCCACGGCGGCGGCCTCGATGCTCGCGGCGCCGGTCAAAAAGTTCCTGGCGAATTTCGGCGGTTTGCCGGGATAAATGCCGAGCAGATCGTACAACACCAGCACCTGGCCGGAGCAATCCGGGCCCGCGCCGATGCCGATAGTGGGAATCGTCAACTGCTGCGTCACCTGCCGCGCCAGCACCGCCGGAATCGCTTCCAGCACCAGCAGGCCGGCGCCGGCCTGTTGCAACGCAAGCGCGTCCTCGATCAGTTTCTGCGCCGCTGCGTCGCCTTTGCCCTGAACCTTGTAGCCGCCGAGCTGGTGCACGGACTGGGGCGTGAGGCCAACATGGCCGCACACCGGGACGCCGCGCTCGACCAGAAAGGCCACCGTCTTCGCCATCACCGCGCCGCCTTCCAGCTTGACCATCTGTGCGCCCGCCGCCATCAGTTTCGCGGCATTGCGCATGGCTTGGGCCGGGCCCTGCTGGTAGCTGCCGAAGGGCATGTCGGAGACGACAAAGGCTTTCTTCGCGCCATGCGCGACGCAGCGGGTGTGGTAAACCATGTCGGCCATGCTCACCGGCAGGGTGGTTTCCTCGCCCTGCACCACCATGCCGAGCGAATCGCCGACCAGCAGCACTTCCACACCCGAATTTTCCAGCAGGGTGGCGAAACTCGCGTCGTAGCAGGTGAGCACGGCGATTTTCCCGCCCTCACGCGCCCGCTTCTGCAAATGGCTCAAAGTGGTTCTCATTGGGTACCTCGGCTTTCAGTTATCAGCCATCAGCTTTCAGCTTGAAGCGAAACCGTGGTGGTCTGACTGAACGCTGATCGCTGACCGCTTCTTTTTTACTAC
>JAJXTJ010000190.1 GCA_021783895.1 Pseudomonadota bacterium
TATCCCCGGCGGCGGTGCTCACTTTTACCCGGAACTCCTGATCGCTGTCGATGAAATAAAACAGCATTTTCCCCGCGCCGTATCCCATTTCGTTCAGCTTCAGGTAGGCGATGTTGCGCATGATCGAGGGGCCCTTGCGGTAAAAGGCATTCCTGTCGGTGTCGCCGAGTATTCTGGACAAAGCTTTCTTTTCCATCCCGGTCAAGGCATCCATCTGGTCGAGTTGCTCGCGCAGGCCGAAATGGTGGGTTGCTATGCCCTGCGCGTTAAAATCGTCCACAATCATTTTGTTGATAATGACGTTGTCATCATCTCTGGAGTCGTCGGCAATGATGACCGAAACCTTCCGGTAGCGGTGATTGGAAACACCGCCATATCCAAACGATCTGCAAAGTTGCAGCAGGCTGTCGAGGCAGCTTTTCAGGTGTTGCGGCCTGTCCGCAACGGGGATGACAATGACGAAATCATGCCTGTCGTCGTTGCCTTTCAGTGCAATGAGCCGCTCAATCTCCCGGAAGGCCGCGTGATAAGTCTCAAGCAGAGTGATATTAACCCCCTCTCCCCTTGCGGGAGAGGGCTGGGGAGCGGGGAAATGCATCGATTTCTCACCCTCTCCCCAGCCCTCCCCCATCAAGGGGGAGGGAGCGTTGGTGTCCGCCCACAGCGCCTTCTCGATATCCCGGATGCGGGATCGACAGGCATCGATCAGCTCATCGATATTTTCGCGCATTTCCGGGTTCTATCTTCCCGACAGGTAGTTGGGGAAAGCATTCTTGTCGATCATGATTTCGATGAGATTGATGGCGTTTATCAGGTCACTGTGGGCGAACAGGTCATCGAGATCAGATTCGGTCACGATTTCCTTGTGGTTGATGCCGAATGACAGGGCGAGATAGCGATAGTCGGGATTGACGAAGTCGCAGTCGATGAATCTCTTGTCATAGAGCTGGACCTGGTTCTTGCGAATCAGGCTCATGGTGGAATTGTTGAACACCACCACGTTCAGCGGGATGCCGTAATTCACCGCCGTCATGATTTCCATGCAGCACATCTGAAAGCCGCCGTCGCCCAGGATGGCAAAGGTCGGCTTTTGTTCCGAAAACCGGGCGCCGATCGCGGCAGGTATGGCGTGTCCTAGGGAGGATATGCCGGAATTCGGGAAATACCGGTTGCCGCTGGATACGTTGAAGAAGTTCTGGGCAAAAATAATATTGTCGTCGAAGATCAGTGCGTTTTCCGGAAAGTGCGATTCCAGTTTCGAATAGAAATTTTCAACCAGTGCAAACCTGGATTGCAGCTCGGAGTCATCCTTGCCGAGAATTTCCTGTCTTAATCCCTCTGTGTGGGCATGGAATTTGTCGAGATTTTTTCGGGTTGCCCCGCTGTCAACGATCTTCTCCAGCACTTCGGTCAAGGCATCCTTGATGTCGCCGTGGATGGCGACATCCGCCTTGAAGACCTTTTCCAGCCGTTCGTGGTCGTTGTCGATCTGGGCGATCTTCTTGTTGCCCAGCAGCTTGTCGTCCCACAGGTAGCTGGTTCGCTCGTTGAACCCCGCGCCCAGAAGCAGGACCAGGTCGGCATGGTTGACGATGTATTTGTACGCATCCCCATTCGAGGTGACGCCCAGGCTCCCCAGAGACAGCCCGGACCCATCGCCGATGACCCCTTTCCCTTTCAGGCTGGTGGTCACCGGGATGTTCATCGATTCGCTCAACTGGGCGACGACTTCCTGCGCGCCCGAATTGATGCAGCCGTAACCGGCCACGATGACCGGGTATTTCGCCCCGGCAATCCGCTCTGCCAGCGCATCAACGGGGAGGGTGTGCTGGCGGTGCGCGTGGCTGTTGCGGGTGTGAATGCGATCGAGCAGGCTTTCCTCGACCATTTCTTTCTGGACGTTGTAGGGAAAGCTGAGAAGCACGGGGCCGGAGTTGCTGGAGAGCAGGATTTTTGCCGCCTGGTTCAGGACATGCACCAGATAGTCGGTTCTTTCGATGATCTTGTTGTACTTGGTGATGCCCTTGAACAGCGCGGCCTGATCGATGCTGCCGCCCTCGCCGGAACTCTCCTGCAGCCCGCCCCTGCCGAAGATATGGGTCGAGGTTTCTCCGGTAATGATCAGGATCGGCTGCTTGTCCGCATAGGCATTGGCGACCCCCGTCACCAGATTGGTGGCGCCCGGACCGGCAGTGGTAATGCAGGCGGAAATTTTTCCCGAGGCCCGGGCATAGCCCCCGGCCATGAACGCCGCGCCCTGTTCGTGCTTGACCAGTACGCTCTTGATGTTCGAGTCATACAAGCTGTCATAGACCGGCAGGATATGCGCGCCCGGCATGCCGAAGATGTACTCGATACCCAGGCGCTCCAGATACCTTACGATTAACTCACTTACCGCTATTTTCATGTCATCTCGTCATGGCCGTGAATCTTGGCTTCGCCCCGCTGTAATCGGATTCCGAACCGGCACAGGGGGTGCATGGATCGGTGTCGGGACAGGCATTTTAACCGAACCTTTGCCCAATCATGAAATTGGGCGACGCCATGTCCCTTAAAGACTGCATAGATACTTGTTATCCCCTTGAATGACTTCACAAGTCTGCTAGTGTAAGATTGCTTCGATTGGTTTCTATTGGGGAATGCGAATATGAATGCCATCCTAAAAATCCGGCCGGATTTAATGGCTGAACTTGATCATTTGGCTGTGGAAACTCAGCGCAGCGAATCGGACATCGTCAATGAGGCGCTGGAATCTTATCTGGCGCACATCCCAAAGCAGACTGTCGCCGAAGTCATTGCCAAGATCAAGGCAACTCGACACAAATCCACTCTTGAGGGCCTTGATTTGCGGGAAGCCCTTGAAGAAGGGCGCGATTAGTGCCGTTCGTACTGGATAACTCGGTGGTGGTTGGCTGGTATTTCGAGAGCCAAGCCACGCCTTACACCGATAAGGTGCTTGATCTGCTGGAGAAAGAGACCGCCCACGTTCCGTCATTGTGGACGCTGGAGTTCTCCAACGTACTGCGCAAGGCGCTGAAAGCGGGAAAAGCCGACACAGCCAGAATCCAGGAAATCATTGCGCTGGTCAACGCACTGCCTATTTCCGTTGACCACACCTCAGAGAGTGTAGAAAACAATTTGGCCTTGGCGCTGCAATATGGATTGACCAGCTACGATGCCGCTTACCTGGGCTTGGCCATTCGGCTACAGCTTCCCATTGCCGCCAATGATGGCGCACTTAAGGAAGCGGCAGGTCGAGCCGGTATTGGAATCGTCAACCTGCAATCAAGCTAAAAACACGTAACGACAAACTCCAGACAGAGTGGAATAAACCCGAAAACACCCCGCATAGTTCATGATTTGAATTCAAAATTTGAGGGGAACGGCAAGCAGGATTCACCACGCAATTCAGCCGTGTAAGCCCCGAATAAAACCCCGATGCCAACCCTGAAATACCTCACCGGCTACCCCGAGGACGTCAAAGCCCAAGTGCGCCAGCTCATCCAGCAGGGCCGCCTGGGCGACATCCTGCTGCAAAAATACCGCACCGCGCACGACATCCGCACCGACAAGGCGCTGTATGACTATGTCCTCGATCTGAAGAACCGCTTCCTGCGCAACGCCGCGCCCATCAACAAGGTCGCCTTCGACAGCCGGATTCAGGTCATCCGGCACGCGCTCGGGTTGCACACCGCCATCTCCCGCGTGCAGGGCAGCAAGCTCAAGGCCAATCGGGAAATCCGCATCGCCTCCTTGTTCAGGGAAGTGCCGCTGGAGTTTCTCAGGATGATCGTGGTGCATGAGCTCGCGCACCTGAAGGAGAGGGAACACGACAAGGCCTTCTATCAGCTTTGCGCCCACATGGAGCCGGAATATCATCAGATCGAACTGGATTTGCGGTTGTACCTGACGCACGTCGATCTGTGCGGCAAGTTGGCTTGGCCGTCATGACACGCTGGGGTGGTGTTGGTTGTTGAGCCAACGGTCATGGTGCAAACCGACAAGGTCGGCTTACCCTTTATGGTTCTTTATTTCCGTTTTTTCTTTTTTTGACTGCCATGGTGGGCAGAAGGCTGGCGGAAGCCCCTCGCGATGGGCTTGGAAAGCAGTTGCTGGCGCTGGTTGCGCAGTTGGGTGTAGCTGGGATTGTCGCGGCTCAGCCCGGTCAGGTATTCGTCCAGCACCGCCAGTGCTTCTGGGCGCTGCCCCATGTCCTTGAGCATGGTCGAAAGGTTTCCAGCCGTTCGAAGCGTACC
>JAJXTJ010000191.1 GCA_021783895.1 Pseudomonadota bacterium
AGCACCCATATTGACCGTGCAGCAAGGTCAGGTTGACGCGGCACAGATTCTCAACGCCGGTCTGTATGACCCAGCCAGCAAAACCAGCAATGTCACCCAATGGCTGAACGAAACCCGCTACCGGCCGGTGGCAACAACCACCCTGCTGGGCAAAGCGCGCGCCGAAGCGCCGGTGCATGACAACCGCATTCGCTCGTTCAGCGTCACCTTCGATGAACCCATGGAGTGGATGGGCATTTATGCCGCCTTGCAAATGCTCCTGAACTTCCGCGCCAAATCGCTGCTGCGCATGAAAGCAATCGTGAATCTGATGGGCAAGGATAAACCTACCGTATTGCACGCGGTGCAACACGTGCTCTATCCGCCCGCAGAGTTGCCGGAATGGCCGGATGACAACCACCACAGCCGCTTCGTTTTCATCGTCGCAGACCTTGACGCAGAGTTGGTGCCGCAAATGCTGCGGGAATTCAATGACGCGTACGCAGGTGGGCTGCTGCCTGTGCCACGCGAAGTTGAATAAACAGATCTTTTCACTATCCTCGCCAGATATGTGGGGGAGCTCCTGCCCCTGCGAGCGGTGGTCATGTGAGCAATTGTCTAGGCGGGCGTGAGCGGAAGCCGGTTTTGGGTGTGTTCGTGCGCTTGATATTTGTTATGCTTAGCACCTATGATTGAAATGTAATTCGAATATATGCATATCACCACCTCTCGATACATGCCCCACGACCGTAGCGCGAGCGTTAGCAAGGTACCTTAAATTGGATTTTTCGTTTTTTCGCAAAGACAAAAACAAGCCGGAACCCGCCAAAAAATCAGGCAAAGCCGCAGCGATAGAGGCCATTAATCAAGCGCCGCTCACCGAGGAGCAGTTTGATTCCGCGCCCGCGCACGGTGGAATTGATGTGGTGGAGACTGGCGCCAAACTTGCGCCCGGCATCGAGGAAGCGGCCATGCTCTACGCGAGCGACCGGGCCAACGAGGCCATTGCCCTGCTCAAGACCTGCCTTGCCGGCGCCGAACCGGCGGAAGCACAATGGCGCATGTTGTTTGACCTGTACCGGGTGACCCGGCAGCGTGACGCATTTGAGCAATTGGCGCTTGATTACGCGGTGCAATGTGAAACTTCGCCCCCGGTGTGGGTGGATGCTGACGCGGTAAAGCAACCCGGTAAAAATGCTGTTGCCGATGCAACGAAGTCGAGCGGCCAACTGTTCAGCCTCAAAGGCAGTCTTGACGAAACCAGCGCTGACCGCATTGCTCTGCTGCAGAGCGCGGCAGGACAAGGCGCAATCCAGCTCGACCTGTCCGGGATCAATGCGATCAATGCGGCTGGCAGCCAACTGCTCAAGGACGCCCTGGCGCACCTGCAAAAAAATCGCGCCCAGCTGCAAATTGCCAGTGGTGCGTTAATCAGCCTGCTCCAGCACAATATCGAGGATGCCAGCCAGCATGAGCCTGCGCACTGGTTGCTGTTGTTGCAGCTGTACCAGTTGCAAGGAAAGCAGGCGGAATTTGAAGATCTCGCAGTAGACTATGCGGTGCGTTTTGAAGTCTCTCCTCCGTCCTGGGAAACCCCGGGTAAAGTGGCGCAGAGCATTGCCCCGGTGGCTCCCGTCGAAGCTGCCGAGGATGCTGGCGCCAATGGTTTTGCCATGCATGGCGTGATTAATGGAGGCAGTACCGCAGTCTTTGATGAGTTTCGGGTATTTGCTGCTGCCCGCAGCGAAGTCGGGCTGGATCTGGCAGATGTGCAACGCGTCGAATTCGCCAGTGTAAATCTGTTCATGGATGCGTTGATGAGCCTGCTGCAAGCAGGCAAACATGTGCGCATCGTCGGTGGCAATGAAATGGTCAACGTCGTCCTGATCGTCATGGGCGTGGATCAGATGGCTGAAGTAGTGCGGCGCAAGGCCAATTAAAAGCAGATCACCGATATTGGCAACATGGGGTTGAGAAACAGGCTGTCGACCCCCACCTTGTTATCCATCGCATCCCCTCGTCCACCGCAAGAAAAATTCGCCCGTCATCACAGAAAGCTAATTCATGGAGCAATATCGCGGCACCACCATTCTTTCGGTACGGCGCGGCAACCAGGTCGCGCTGGGAGGAGACGGCCAGGTTACCTTGGGCAATATCGTCATCAAGTCCACTGCGCGCAAGGTGCGCCGGCTGTATCAGGAAAAAATTCTGGCCGGATTCGCCGGCGGTACTGCAGACGCCTTTACTCTGTTCGAGCGCTTTGAAGCCAAGCTCGACCAGCATCAGGGTAACTTGCTGCGCTCAGCCGTCGAGTTGGCCAAGGACTGGCGCACCGATCGCATTCTGCGGCGCCTGGAGGCTATGCTGGCCGTGGCTGATAGCGAGCATTCGCTTGTCATTACCGGCAATGGCGACGTACTTGAGCCGGAATACGGCATTGTCGCTATCGGTAGCGGCGGCGCCTATGCTCAGGCCGCTGCACGCGGGTTGCTGGAAAACACCGAACTGCACGCGCGCGATATCGTCGCCAAGTCCCTGGCGATTGCGGGTGACCTGTGCATCTATACCAACCAGAATCATGTGATCGAAGTGCTGGAATAACCCATGTCCCAGATGACCCCGCAAGAAATTGTCCACGAACTCGACAAGCACATTATCGGCCAGGGCGCGGCCAAGCGCGCCGTTGCCGTTGCCTTGCGCAACCGCTGGCGGCGTGCCCAGGTGGCGGAACCGCTGCGTCACGAGATCACCCCCAAAAATATCCTGATGATCGGCCCCACCGGGGTCGGCAAGACCGAAATCGCGCGGCGCCTGGCACGGCTGGCCGATGCACCGTTCATCAAGGTGGAGGCGACCAAATTCACCGAAGTCGGTTACGTTGGGCGCGATGTCGATTCCATCATTCGCGACCTGATGGAGACCGCGATCAAAGACCTGCGTGAGCAGGACATGGCCAAGCACAAAATGCGCGCCGAAGACGCCGCCGAGGAACGCATTCTCGATGCCTTGTTGCCGCCGGCACGTGATGTGGCCTATCAGCTTGGTGCGGAAACCAGCGCCAAACCGGAAGATTCCGTCACGCGTCAGAAATTTCGCAAGATGCTGCGCGAAGGTGCGTTGAATGAAAAGGAAATTGAAATCGAAGTCGCCGCCCTGCAGGCCACTGCGCAGATTTTCGCTCCGCCCGGTATGGAGGACCTGACCAGCCAGATCCAGGGCATGTTCCAGAACATGGGGGGCGGACGGCGCAGAACCCGCAAGCTGAAAGTCGCCGAGGCGATGAAGCTCATCACCGAAGAGGAAGCCGCGCAAATGGTGAACGAGGAGGATATCAAACAGCGCGCGCTGGTCAGTGTCGAGCAGAACGGCATCGTGTTCCTCGACGAAATCGACAAAATTACCAGCCGCAACGAAGCCAGCGGCGGCGAAGTCTCACGCCAGGGCGTGCAGCGCGATCTGTTGCCCCTGGTAGAAGGCACCACCGTCACCACCAAGTACGGCATGGTCAATACCGATCACATTCTGTTCATCGCCAGCGGCGCGTTCCATCTGGCCAAACCGTCTGACCTCATTCCGGAGCTGCAAGGCCGCTTTCCTATCCGTGTCGAGCTCACCTCGCTGGCAGTGAGCGATTTTGAAGCGATCCTCACGGCCACCGATGCTTGTTTGACACGCCAGTACCAGGCCTTGCTTGCCACCGAGGGTATAGAAGTCGGCTTCACCGCGGACGGTATCCGGCGCCTCGCCGAAATCGCTTTCCAGGTCAACGAAACCACCGAAAATATCGGGGCACGGCGCCTGCATACCGTCATGGAACGGCTGCTGGAAGACGTTTCCTTTGAGGCCGGCAAGCACAGCGGACAGCAAGTCAGCGTGGATGCGGCCTTTGTCGATGCGCGCCTGAAGAATCTGGCGGTGAGCGAGGATTTGGCTCGTTACGTGTTGTAGCCATCGCACCGATCAGTGCTGCGCTGCGTTTGCCGGGTTCACGCGCTTTTGTGACACTGCATTCAAAGACATGGATAACCCACCATAAATCTTCAATATGGCGCTATAAAAAGCGCCATTCGTCGACTATGGCACATCTCGGTAGAATGCTGGATCAATCCATAGACTCAGGAGACCAGCATGGCCACCCGCGATACCCTTACTGCTAAAGAGGCATCCTGCAACAGCCCGGAGGACTGGGCGGCCCTGGCGCAGGAAGCGCTGACCGAGCCGGCCGACGCAGAATACGCGAAAAAACTGGTAGATGGACTTGCCGGTGCTTG
>JAJXTJ010000192.1 GCA_021783895.1 Pseudomonadota bacterium
GGAGTAGATTGATCAGTAGCTGACGTACGGGATTGGCCTGAAGAGGCAAGGGCTTGGCAATACTCGATCGCCAGTCGAAGATGATTGCCTTTTTTTGCGCCTGAGGGATCACCAGACTGCGGATGTCTTCGAAATCCTGGGGGTCGAGATCGCGGCTCTTGATGCGCGCCTCGACCAGCAGTGCCCCCACGGTTTCCTTTATCTGGGAAAGACCGCGCTCAATCAATGAAATCGTCTTGGCAGTTCGGGAGTCAAATTCGCCGTGATTCTTCAAGGTGTCGATGGCCGTGAGCATCCCGCCAAGCGGATTGTTGATCTCGTGGGCCACTCCGGCCGCCAGGCGACCGACGGCGGCCAGGCGTTCCGAATGGATGATCTGCTGTTCCAGCGCCTCCCTGGCATCCTGTTCCAGCAGCATACGCCGGTAAGCCGAGAAAAGCTGTCCCAGCTCATCATCATAGGGATACACTGTATGATTCATATCCCTGGCGGGGCCTTGGTCAATCTCTTTCATCCACTCGGCAATCATTACCAGCGGACGCGACATGCGCTGACCCCAATACCAGTTGATTGGCAACAGAAGCGCCAGGACCAGTAGTCCCACCAAGCCCCCACGCTGGGCAATACTCAAGAAGCGCGGCACCAGTATATCCTTGGAGTGGATAACGACCAGCGTGCCATAATGGTGTGCATCATTGACGATGGGGGCTACGACGAAGATATTTTTCTCATCCTGCATTTCGAAGCTCTGCATATCGGCATTTGGTGAGGAGATGCGCTTGACCAAGGCGGCATACTCCGGCGTGAGTTGATCGATGCTCGCTTGCAAGGGAATGTCTTTGGGTCGGGTGGACACGAAAACCTGAAGCTTGTTGTTGAGGACGACGATGGTCTCCGGCAATAGAACTTCACTGATGTTCGAGGCGACGATAGGCGCATTGATAATTTCAAAGGCTCCCCAGACATCGTCTTCAACCAGGGGTCGAAACAAGACTTTGGCCAGTCTGTGACTCAGGTTGGTAGAATTGACCAGCAGGTTTATGCGAAGATCCTGGTATGCCCTCAGCATTAGCGAGCCCGAGACGACTAGCGTGGTTGTAACGATGAGAACACTTCCCCACAAAGGGAGCTTGTAGCGGAAACTCAGGTCCAGGAGGCTTTTCAATCTTCACCCAATGCTTTTTTCATTTGAACCATGCTCTCGTAGAACTTCGCTTCCCCAGGGATAAATCCATCGAGGTTAATCTGTTTGAGCAATTTCAAGCCTTCGGGATCTTGCGCCATGCCGATCAGCACATTCTGCATGGCGGCGAATTCCTCCTTGCTGACAAAGTCATTGGCAACGATAGGCGGGGCGCCAAATTCATGCGACCGGGCGACGATACGCATCTGTAGAGTCAGTTCCGGATGGTCTTTCGCCATGGCATCCCAGGCGAAATTGTCGACTTCAGCGGCATTGGCGAGTCCCAATGCCACGGCTTCAATACTATCGCGGTGCGATCGGGTAAAAAATACCTTGCGAAAGAATTGTCTGGGGTTTTCTCCGGCTTTAAGCAACAAGTAACGGTGTTCGACGTGACTGTTCGAAGTCGGGTCGGCAAAGGCTAATACCGCTCCCTTCAATTGCAGGAGAGAAGTGGTTTTCGTATCGCTGGCAGGGACAATCAGATATGAAGTTAAAAATGGTTTCCCCTTGTATAGCGGTACGGCAACCAGGCGTACCTGGTATCCGATCATGGTATTGGGATAATCCGTGACCCAGGCAAAATCCAGTTTTCCCGTGTGTAGTTGTAGAAGAGAGTGAGCGAATTTTGTGTTGTTGACGAATTCCACCGGGCGATGCAGCTTATTCTGGAGATATCGTTGCCAGTCGGCAATTAGTTCAAATCGCCCGTGAAAGAGGTTTTCCGGCAGGGCAATGCGTAACAACGGCTGCGCATTGTTCTCAGCCCACGCGCTGGCGGAGAACAGCAAAAAACCGGCGATCAGCCAGAGTCCCCAGAGGAATCTGGTAGCGGTGTTACAAAAAGGTAACATTACGTGTTTCATCGTTTTTGAATGTTATAAAAAAGTAACCAATTTTTGTTCCCGCTGGCAATGATGGCTGAAATTTCTGGCATGGCGAAATCTGTAAGGGCGGGGCCTTTCTTTCTAAAATTCAAAGCTCCGGGAAAGTTTCTGACCCGTTTACAGAGCATTTAAGCTGAACGCGAAGCTCTAAGAAGCCCTAAATAAAGAGCAAAAACTGCGCCATGACGTACGGCACGGTGACGGCGCAGGAAAAGAGAATGTGGCGTCACTATGTGGGTTCGTGTGAAGTTGGCGTCTTCCGCCCCTGCCTTTGCGCTATGAGCGTCCTGTGGATGGGCAATCACTTGCAAGCGCCCTTGTGGGACAACCATCGATACCCTACGTCCGGGTCATCTTGTCCATGACTTTGCAGAAATCAAAACATCAGCACTGCATCTTGATGTTTCTAAATTGTAACATACAAATTGGGTGTGTTTCTTCTAAACATTTAGTCGCTGTGAGCTTCCCCGTGTGGCTGAAATCATCGGTCCGGCAGCGGAAGCAAAGTGCTTGATTCGTTCATTCTGTTCGCTGCTGGACCAATATCCACGGCCTGACGACCACTGTCCATAAGGTGGCGTCCGTTCCCAGCCAGTCTTTCGCCTGTGCATCGGAGACTTTGTCAATGCGCTTTTCGAGCATCCACTCTTCGACCTGCGCCTTGTTGTCATTCGAGATTTGAACGGCGGCTTCAATCAGATCCAAATCCTGGCTGACGGCTATGACCGTCCCGGCGGCAAAGAAGCGGAGCAGTTCCTTCCACGCGATCCGGGCGGTTTCCCTATTCAGTTTGGCGCGGAGGACGTCATCCTGTTGTTGTGATTCTGGCACGGGGTGTCTTCCTGTTTTCCGGGTTAATGTTTACGATGGCCCTATTTTACTTCGGGGAGTAAAGGCGTGACCATCCCCATGGAACTGTGATAGTTTTGCTTACTATGGAAGATGATTCATTGGATCTGCGGTTCATGCGCGAGGCGCTCGCCCTTGCCCGCGATGCCTGGGCTGCGGGGGAGGTGCCCGTCGGCGCGGTGGTGGTGAGGAATGGGGAGATTGTCGGGCGCGGTTTCAATGCGCCGATTTCGCGCCACGACCCCAGCGCCCATGCGGAAATCATGGCCTTGCGCGATGCCGCCGGGAATCTCGGCAATTACCGCCTGCCGGGATGCGTCCTGTATGTCACGCTGGAACCTTGCGTGATGTGCGTGGGGGCGATTTTCCACGCTCGTATCGAGCGGGTGGTGTACGGCGCTTCCGATCTTAAAACCGGCGCTTGCGGCAGCATCATCGATCTTCCTGCCGAGACCCGGCTGAATCACCATGCCGAGGTGGTGGGCGGAATTCTGGCGGATGAATGCGGCGGCCTGCTGAGCGATTTTTTTGCGCAGCGGCGCGGAAAGGGTTATCAAGTTGCGAATTAGAATAATCGTTGCCGATCAAGCCCTGGAACTGTTCGATGACCAGGATGCACTGATCAGGCGCTACAGCGTTTCCACCGCCCTGAATGGGGTCGGTGAGGAGAGCGGCAGCTACTGCACGCCGCGCGGGTCGCACATTGTTCGCGCCAGGATCGGGGCGGGTCAACCCGTCAACAGCGTGTTCGTCAAGCGCCGGCCGACCGGAGAGGTTTATACGCCGGAATTGGGCGAGAAATTTCCAGGTCGCGACTGGATTCTCACCCGGATTCTCTGGCTTTCAGGCTGTGAGCCGGGCAGAAACCGGCTCGGCAGCGTCGATACCATGCGCCGCTACATTTACATCCACGGTTCGCCGGATGGAGCGGAGATGGGCGTGCCCGGCTCGAAGGGTTGCGTGCGGATGCAAAATGAAGATATTCTGGACCTGTTTGACCGGGTGGCTATCGGCATCCCTGTTGAGATAGTTGAAGCTGGGTAAAGCCTGGAGACGCATGCCCCCAACTTTTTAGATGAATATCAGGCCATCCGGGAGCATAATCACTCTTTGGCACGTAGATAATAATAAAATTTCCAATGAATCTACCCTTCCGCGAACCCCGGATGCTCAATCGATTCACTCCAGCTGGCATCGCGCTGCTCTACGTGGCCTTTGCCGCATTGTGGATCGTCGCGTCCGGCTATCTGCTGGCGTTCACCGTTGACGATCCGCTGCTCCAGAGTCGCATCGAAATAGCCAAGGGCGTGTGTTT